>DATFKK010000138.1 GCA_035268685.1 Candidatus Krumholzibacteriia bacterium
CCTGCCCGACAAGGCGATCGACCTCGTCGACGAGGCCTGTGCCAGCCTGCGCACCGAGATCGAGTCGATGCCGGCCGAACTCGACGATCTCACCCGCAAGGTCATGCGCCTGGAGATCGAAGAGGCAGCCCTGAAGAAGGAGAGCGATCCCGCCAGCCAGCAGCGTCTGGAATCGCTGCGGCGCGAGCTGGCCGACCTCCGCTCGCAGGCCGACGCCATGCGCGCGCAGTGGGAGGACGAGACGAACGCGATCGAACGCGTGCGCGACCTGCGCCACACGATCGAGATGACCCGCCGCGACATCGAGCAGGCCGAGCGCTCCTACGATCTCGAGCGTGCCGCGGAGCTGCAGCACGGTCGTCTGCCGGCCCTGGAGCGCCAGTTGGCCGAGGAACAGGAGAAGGTCGAACAACAGGCCGGTGCCGAGGGAACGCTGGTGCGCGAGGAAGTGGGCGAGGAGGAGATCGCCGAGATCGTCGCCCGCTGGACGCACATCCCGGTGACCCGTCTGGTCGAGGGCGAGCGCGAGAAGTTGCTGCGCCTGCCGACCATCCTGCACGAGCGCGTGATCGGTCAGGACGAGGCGGTCGACCGTGTGAGCGATGCCGTCCTGCGCGCGCGGGCGGGGATCAAGGATCCCAACCGGCCCATCGGCAGCTTCCTGTTCCTCGGGCCCACCGGCGTGGGCAAGACCGAGCTGGCGCGCACGCTGGCCGCCACCTTGTTCGACACCGAGGACAACATGGTCCGGCTGGACATGTCGGAGTACATGGAGAAGCACACCGTGTCGCGCATGCTCGGCGCGCCTCCGGGCTACGTGGGCTTCGAGGAGGGCGGGCAGCTCACCGAGGCGGTGCGGCGCAAGCCCTACAGCGTGCTGCTCTTCGACGAGATCGAGAAGGCGCACCCCGACGTGTTCAACGTGTTGCTGCAGATCCTCGACGACGGACGCGTGACCGACAGCCACGGGCGCACCGTCGACTTCAAGAACACCGTGATCATCATGACCTCGAACCTCGGCTCGCAGGACCTGCTCGAGAGCGTCACGGAGCGCGGCACGGTGACCGAGGACGCAAGGCGTCGCGTGACCTCGCAGCTGCGTTCGGCGTTCCGCCCGGAGTTCCTCAACCGCATCGACGACACGGTGATCTTCGAGCCGCTGCAGCTCGCAGAGATCGAGCAGATCGTCGAGTTGCTGGTGGAGGACCTGCGGCGGCGCCTGGACGACCGCAGTCTGGGATTGGAGCTGACCGACGCCGCGCGTTCGTTGATCGCCCGCGAGGGCTTCGACCCGGTCTTCGGGGCGCGGCCGCTCAAGCGACACCTGCAGCGCGAGGTCGAGACTCCGATCGCGCGGCTGCTGGTCGCAGGGCAGCCGGTCGAGGGCAGCGTGGTGCGGATCGACGTCGTCGACGGCGAGCTGTCGGTCACCGCACAGGACTCCGGTTGACGCTCTCGCGCGCCGCTCCGTACCTTGGGAACGAGGGCCTGCGTTCGTGACCCCAGCCCGGATGGGACATCCCATGAACCGCTTCCACCGGCGTGTCCCACGGCGGTCTTCCTGGTGGTTGGTGCTCGTGCTGCTCTTCGCCGTCAGTTGCGGTGACGACAGCGGTACGGGACCGACCACGACCTCTCCGGTCCGCTTCGAGCCGGAACCGGGACCCGTGTCGATCTCGGCCGTCGACTCCTTGCTGTTCGAGGTCTACCTGGGAGATCAGGCGAAGGAGGCCACCTTCGCCGTCGACGGGGTCGACGTCGCCACCGCTGCCGTCTTCGAGTTCGTCCCCGGAGAACTCGGCCCCGTCGAGATCACGGCACGGGTCGAGGTCGACGGCCGGGTCCAGACCGCGACGTGGACGGTGGAGGTCGGCGAGGGGGATCTGCGTCCGACCCCCGCGGTGGACGTCCTGATCGCGAGCGAGGGGTCGGCGCCCGGCAGTATCGATCTGATCTGGGAACGCCCGGCGAGCAGCCGCACCGACGTGGACATCGTCGCCTACGAGATCGCCTATCGGCTCGGCGATCTTCCCGTCGAGGACTTCGACGATGCGATCCAGCGAACCGTCGACGATTCCGTCGGGCCCATCATCCAGAGACTGCGGCTCGACGGCCTGGCCGAGCGCGAGAGCTACACCGTCCGGATCCGCGCCATCGACCGCGTCGGGCGACGCTCGCAACCGAGCACGGCTGCGGTCACCGACGCGACGGGACGCTACCGCTTCCACGGAGTGGTCGAGGGATTGCGGCTCGGGCGGCCGGTCGAAGCGCTGGAGGGCGTGGTCCTGTCGGTCGGCGACCGCTTCGTCGTGACCGACGCCGCGGGCCGTTTCGACATGCCGGCGTTGCCCGACACCGGCGACGTCACCCTGCGCGCGGTGGAGCAGTCGGGAGCCCAGTACTACGAACTCGAGATCCATCCGCTCGAGCCCGTCGACCAGCAGTTCGACCTGGTCATGCTTCAGAAAGGGGTCGTGGAGATCCCGGGCGGTGATCCCGGGGCGATCTCACGTCTGGAGTTCCTGCGGATCATGACCGCGAACGAGGAGATCCGTGACGGTGTCTCGTACCCGTTCTACGGTTGGGACCCGGATCTCTATCCGGTGCCGGTGTACGTGCATCCCTACGTGCACGACGCATCGGGACAGCTCGTCGGCGAGCGCCAGGGAGAGCGCGTGGACTACGTGCAGGGGTTCGAGGCCGCGGTCGCTGCCTGGAACGATGCAGCGGGCGAGGAACTCATGCGCATCGTGCACGTCGACGAGCCCTTCGACCCGCAGAATCCTCCGCCGTACGGCGCCTACTACACTGCCGACATCGAGTCGAGCAATCCACTGGGGACCAACGTGCTCGAACGGCCCCTCGGTGGGCAACTCTTCCGGACCGAGCCGCAGGTGATCCGGCTGCGTCTCCAGGCGGCGTTCAACTTCAACGACGTCGCGCTGAAGGTGATCGTCCACGAGCTGGGACACACGGTCGGATTGCGACACGACAGCCCGGCGCCGCCGGAGCACCATCTCATGGTCGCCACGATCCGCTCGAACAACCGCGACGCTCCTCACCCCGAGGAGGCGCTGGTCGCGCGTTTCCTGCGTCACGCCACGGGCCGGATCGAGGCCCAGTGGCTGGTCGATCCCTCGGAGGAGGCCCCGTGAGCCGCGTGCTCGTCGTCGGACACGCCTGTGTGGATCTGATCACTCGCCTCTCCCGGCGGCCCGGTACCGACGAGAAGCTCGAGGCCGAGGTCGCGTGGTTCGGTGGTGGAGGTCCGGGCGCCAATGCTGCCGTGGCCCTGCGTCGACTCGGACACGAGGTGTCGCTCGCCGCCCGTCTCGGGCGGGATCCGGCCGGAGGCGTCGCCGAGCGCGAACTCCTGGACGAAGGCGTGGATCTCCTCGAGCCGCGCGCGGAAGGGACGACGTCGCTCGCCCAGATCCAGGTGGTGGGGGAAGAGCGCAGCATTGCCTGGAAGCGGGGCGACACTCCGCCCCTCGACCCCGACGCGGACACCGTCGACGCCTGGTTCGAGGGAGTCGACCTGCTCTACGTCGACGGTCACGAACGCGGGTGCGCGCACCGTGTGGTGCGACGGGCGGTCGAACGGGGCGTTCCGGTGATGGCCGACCTCGGCACCCTGCGCGAGGGCGTGGAGGAGTGGCTGCCCCATCTGGTGTGGGCGGTCGGCTCGGAGCGTTTCGGGCGCGCCCTGTCGGGTGGATCCGAGGACCCGGACGCGTGGCTCGACGCGCTGTCCGCGGCCGCGTCGTCCGCGATCGGCGTGGGGACCACGCGGGGACGGCGCGGCGGGATCGCCCGGGTCGGGGACCGCAGGCTGCGCTGGGGACCCCGAAAGGTCCGCGTCCGCGACACGACGGCGGCCGGAGATGCCTTCCACGCCGGGCTCGCCGACGCCTACCTGCACGAGCGCGACCCCGAGGCCTCGCTGCAGTGGGCCGCGGCGGTGGGTGCATCGGTGTGTCGCGACCTCGGCGGAAGGCAGATGCTCCCGCGCGACCGTACACGCATGGAGGCCTTCGAGCGGGCCTGGCCGGAACTCGATCCCGACCGCTAGGGAATCGCCACCATGTAGCCGATCCAGCCCTCGCAGGCGGGCCCTTCCTCGTCGCGCGAGAACACTCCGTTGCCGTCGCCCTCGTCGTCGAACTCCTCGAAGAAGGTGCGGACCTCGCGGAAGCCCACCTCGTGCAGGATGTCGCGCAGCTCGGGCGGTGTGTACAGGCGCCAGCTGTACTCGAAGGCCTCGGCCAGTTCGCTGCCGTCCCGGAAGCGGAAGTGGATGAAGCAATCCATGTGACCCGTGGCGGGATGGAAGGTCCGCTGCTCCCACACGTAGGTGTAGTCGCCGTCCTCGATCTCTCGCTCTTCCTCCATCTCGACGAAGGCATCGCTGCCACCGTAGAGATCGATCACGAAGATCCCCCGGTCGGACAGACCACGGCGGCACTTGGCGAAGTAGTCCTTCAGCTCGGACCGCCGCTCGAGGATCTGGTAGGAGAAGTTGTGCGCACAGCGCACGTCGGCGGGCCGGTCGGCGGGATCGCGGACGTCGCCTTCGTGGAGACGGATCCGGTCGGCGGCATCGCCGAGCGGGGCCAGATGACGAACCCGCCCCCAGTCGAGCACCTCGGTGTCGATGTCGAAGCCCTCGGCCGTCGCGTCGGGGTGGCGTCGTACCCATTCGGCGCACATCGCCGCCGTACCGCAGAAGTCTTCACGGAAGTGGCGCGGAGAGCCGTCCTCGCCGTAGACCTCGTGCCAGGCGTGCAGCAGGAAATCGACGTCGGAGGCGCAGTCCTGGACCGCACGTTCGTACAGGTCGTGGCGATCCGCGGTCTCGGCCATGGGCACGGCGGGCACACGGTCCTTCTTCTTCTTCCCCTTCTTGTGCTTCTTCTTTCCGCCGTTCTTCGCGCTGCCGTTGGTCTTCGCATCCTGCTTCGGACGGCGGTCGGACTTCGTGCCCTTGCTCATGGGACTTCCTGTGTCACGGGACGGGGTCGTCAGCGGGCTTCGGCCGTTGCTTCCTGCAGGGCCACACCCTCGTAGTCGTCGGGGACGTTCAGGCCCAGGGCGCGCAACGCGGTGGGACCGACGTCCATGATCGAGCGCGAGTCCCGGGCGAATCCGTGCGTGCTCGCGAAGATACCGGCGGTCTGGTCGGGCGCCACGCTGCAGTGGTCACCGCTCCAGTTGTTCAGATTGTCTTCGAAGATCTTCGGTGGGATGCCGCCGGCCGAGGTCTGCCACGAGATCCGGTAGTCGCTGTCGAAGCCCACGAACAGATCGGGCGACTTCGGGAGCTGGGGTCCGGCGAAGATGTCTTCGCGCTTGTAGACGTTCACGACCACCGTTCGGTCGGGATCGGTGGGATCGCGGAGGGCCTTCAGGCCCTCGATGATCTCGGTGCGCACCTCTTCGTACTCCGAGGGGTTCACCGCGCCCTGCGATTCGCGTCCACGCAGGTTGATGAAGATGCTGCCCAGGCCCAGACAATAGGCCTTGGTCCGGCTCCAGTCGACGTTCTTGAAGAATCGGTCCTCGGGGTCGAGGAAGTCCTCGAGCCGCTGGTAGTTGCCGTCCTCGTCGGCCAACCCCTGACCCTTCAGGGCCATGTAGCCGTTCTTCACCAGCCAGGTGTTCAGGTTCACGCCTCGACGGAAGCTGTGGAAGCCGTGGTCGCTGATCACCATGAGCATGGTGTCGTCGTCGACGTAGCGATCCATGATCTCGCCGACGATGCGGTCCATCTCGGTGTAGGCCCACTCCACGCGGTCGCCGTACTCCTCGGCCAGTGCCGGCGAGTAGTAGGGGTGATCCTCGTCGGTGGCGCGGTACATCATGTGCTGCATGCGGTCGGTGAACATGAACACGCCCAGGAACATGTCCCAGTCTCCGCGCTCGAGTTCGCCGTACATCACACGGCGCCGATTCTCGAGCGTGAACTCGAGATCCTCGACGAAGGTCCCGTAG
>DATFKK010000139.1 GCA_035268685.1 Candidatus Krumholzibacteriia bacterium
GAACGCCTTGCATCGGGACTCATCGTCGGGACGACATTGGCGTCGCTGCCGGCGATCGTGGTCTGGCTGTGGGTGCTGGGCGTCTGAGGGATCACGACGACGCGGAGACCAACGCGACCGCGCTCGCCGCCGTTCCCCGGCCGTGCGAAGCTCGTTGCCGGCTCCCTGGACGACACCGACCCCTGCGAGGTCCGTCATGACGACCCCGTCGTCGATTCACCCATGCCCGACGTCGTGGCCGAGTTCACGCTGCAGGCCGAGGTCGAGGAGGAACCGCGCGCCGAGGGAGCGAGTGTCCGGTGATCCGCATGATCGAACTCGATTCACCGGTACTGTGCCGCTGTGATTCGTGCCCGTACCAGGACAAGGGAACGGGAGCGGAGAAGCAGAAATCTCGGGAGGCGCGGCCAGATGTGGGCGGCCGGCAGTTCGTACGAGCCCGACCGCTACACCGAAGACACGGACGGCAACGGCCTGATGAAGTTCAGCGTGTGGAACGACTTCTCGACCTGCAGCGGCGCAGCCTACTACTACGTGACGTGGACGCCGGTGACTCCCTGGGCGGACGGGACATCACCAACTTCGTCACTCTGCGGTGGAACTCTCCTCGAACTCCCAGAAGCTCGAGACCTCGTCCTCGACTCCCAGCATCTCGTAGCGGATCAGACTGATCGGCAGCCGCCCCGCGGTCATGAAGGTGTCGTGGAAGGCCTTCAGGTCGAAGTTCTCGCCGTCGCGAGCCCGCACCTCTCCGAGCAGCTCCTGCATCTACAGGTTCCTGATCGTGTATCCCAGACCGTAGCCCGACAGCCGCCGCAGGTAGATCTCCGCGTCGACACGCGCGACCTCCTCGTCGAGCCACGGCGATCCTTCGATCATCTGCCGGGCGGCCTCGGCGACCGTCATCTCCCCGAGTTGCATCCCGATGTCGACCGTGACCCTGGCCGCACGCTCGATGAACGGTACGTTGTAGCCAAAGTTCTCGAAGTCCGGCGTGTCGTCGGGCAGGGTCAGGATGTTTTCTTCGACCAGCCAGCGACGCACGTTGCGGTCGGTACGCCGAAGACGTGCTTCGTATTCCTCCACCGTGGCCACCGACTCGAGGACGCGGAGGCCTTCGTTCCTCTTCTCCTCGAGCGCGAGGAACCCCATCATCCTCGCCCAGTCACGGCGCGTGAGCAGGTCCTCGTACCAGTCGATGACACCCGCCGGAGGCGTGACGCGGAACGGGTGGCCATGCCCGACACCATCCGGATTCCGCACGTTGAATCGGGCGAGGGCCAGGAAGTCGGCCCCGCCTTCGGTCAGGTTGGTCTTCGCGGCCTCCATGATCGCGGGGATCGCCTCCAGTCGTGCGCGGATGCGCTCCATGGCCTCGCCATCGGCACCCATGTCGGAGAACGCCAGGCGCGGGAGCGGATCCACGTAGATGCCCGGATCAAGGGCCCACGGACGAGGGACCTCCGGATGGAATCGCTACGCGGCGACCTGCGCCTTCACCGCGAGGTAGTCGACCTTCTCGGAAATCGACCGGTCGGCTGGGTCGATGGCCTTCAATCGCTCCTCGATCGCGCGCATCCCTTCGGTGCGCAGGGCGATCGTGGCCTCTCCGTAGTCGGAGACGCCGTAGGGTGTGTCGGGATGGTCGGAGGCAGCCGACCAGGCTTCGGCAGCCCGGGCTCCTCCGGACTTCGATCATCGATTCGCTCCACCCGAGCGACGACGGAGCGTATCGGTGGCCCGAGCAGTACGGCGACCGTGATGACCGCATCCTCGACTTCTGGCGCGGAGGCGCCGGCTCGAGGCCGCCCCGACCCGTTCGTACGTAGTCGGCCGGATCGAGTACGCAGCCGGGATCGGATCCGGGTACTGCATCGAGCAGGCATTGCTGCCCGGGATCGGTGCACTGCCAGTGCCTGGCCTGAAGTTCGACCTTGAATTCGTCCTGATCGGCTCCGCCCTGCGCACGTCCGGAGACCCACGCCCACGCACCCGCCCGGGCGGGCTACTCGTACGCGTAGAACCCCCGCCCCGTCTTCCGGCCCAGGTGCCCGGCGTCGACCATCTTCCGCAGCAGCGGACACGGGCGGTACTTGCTGTCGCCGAAGCCCTCGTGCAGGACCTCGAGGATGTTCAGGCACACGTCCAGACCGATGAAGTCGGCCAGCGTGAGCGGGCCCATGGGGTGGGCCATGCCCAGCTTCATGATCTCGTCGATGGCCTCGGGCGTGGCCACGCCCTCGTGCAGGGCGAAGATCGCCTCGTTGATCATGGGCATGAGCACGCGGTTGCTCACGAAGCCGGGGTAGTCGTTGCACTCCACCGGGATCTTCTTCAGGTCCCTGGCCAGCTCGACCACACGGGCGGTGGTGGCATCGCTGGTGTCGTGCCCCCGGATCACCTCGACCAGCTTCATCATGGGCACGGGGTTCATGAAGTGCATGCCGATGAAGCGGTCCGCGCGGCCGGTGGTGGTGGCCAGCTTGGTGATCGAGATGCTCGAGGTGTTGCTCGCGAGAATGGTGTCCTCGCCCACGTGCTCGACGATCTCACGGTAGAGGGTGGCCTTCGCCTCGAGGTTCTCGAAGATCGCCTCGACCACCAGGTCGCAGTCGGCCAGCGACGAGACCTCGGTGGAGAACTGCAGGCGTCCCAGCGTGGACTCCATGTCGTCCTCGCTGATCTTCTCCTTCTTCACCTGCCGGCCGAGGTTCTTCTCGATGGTCGCCCGGGCGCCATCGAGCGCGTCCTGGGTGACGTCGACCAAGGTGGTGTCGTGTCCGAACTGGGCGAAGACGTGGGCGATGCCGTTGCCCATGGTGCCCCCGCCGACGACTCCGATCCTACTCACGATGGTTCCCTCCGGAAATGCGATGCCCCGGAGCCGTCGGGCCCCGGGGCTTGGTGACGGGTACTAGGCGATGCGGCGGATGCTCAGCGCGACGGCGTCGCCGCCGCCCAGACAGAGCGCGGCGAGCCCGCGCTCGGCACCGCGGTCCTCCATGGCGTACATGAGCGTGGTGAGGATCCGCGCGCCGCTGCAGCCGATGGGATGCCCCAGGGCGACTGCGCCGCCGTTGACGTTCACGCGGTCGGGGTCGGCCTCGAGCTCGCGCATGACGGCGATCGCCTGCACGCTGAAGGCCTCGTTGAGCTCGATCAGGTCGAAGTCGCCGATCGCCGAGCCGGTCTTCGCCAGCAGGTTCCGCACGGCCTTCACCGGCGCCATCATCACCCACTCGGGCTCGCGCGCGCCGGTGGCGTAGGCCTCGACCTCGTACCAGGCCTTCAGGCCGAGTTCGGTGGCACGCTTCTCGCCGGCCACCACCAGCGCGGCCGCGCCGTCGTTCACGCTGGGCGCGTTGCCGGCGGTCACGGTGCCGCCGTCGCGCTTGAAGGCCGGACGCAGCTTGCCCAGCACCTCGGCGCTGCTGTCGGCGCGTGGCCCCTCGTCCTGGTCGATGGTCGTGGTGCCCTTGCGCCCCTTGATCTCGACGGGAACGATCTCCTGGTCGAAACGCCCCGACTCCATGGCCTGGATGGCCTTGGTGTGGCTGTTTGCCGCGTACGTGTCCTGCTCCTCGCGGCTGATGCCGTACTTCTCGGCGACCAGCTCGCCGGTCATGCCCATGTGGAAGTCGTTGTAGATGTCCCACAGACCGTCCCAGATCATCAGGTCGACGGCCTGCTGGTGGCCCATGCGCATGCCCGACCGCGCGGTCGGCAAGGCGTAGGGGGCGTTGCTCATGCTCTCCATGCCACCGGCCACGACAACCTGGCTGTCGCCGGCCTTGATGAACTGCGCGGCCAAGGACACCGCGCGCAGGCCGCTGCCGCAGACCTTGTTGATGGTCATGGCGCTCACGGTGTTCGGCACGCCGCCGTATATGCTCGCCTGCCGGGCCGGGTTCTGCCCCTGACCGGCCGGGAGCACGCAGCCCATGATGACCTCGTCGACGTTCTCGCCGTCGAGCTCGGCGCGCTTCAGGGCCTCGCGCACGGCGACGGCGCCCAACTCGGTCGCCTTCAGGGGAGCCAGGCCACCCTGGAACCTGCCGATGGGGGTCCGCGCCGCGGCGGACAGGACGACTCGCTCGGACATGTCCGGTCCTTTCGGGATTCGTTAGTGGTTCAGCACGTGACGGCTGATCACGATGCGCTGGATCTCGCTCGTGCCCTCGCCGATGGTGCAGAGCTTGGCGTCGCGATACATGCGCTCGACGGGATAGTCGCGGCAGTAGCCGTAGCCGCCGAGGATCTGGATCGCGTTCTCGGTCACGCGCATGGCCATCTCGCTGGCGTGCAGCTTGGCCATGGCGCTCATGTGACCGTAGTTCTCGCCGGCGTCCTTCAGACGCGCCGCCTCGTAGGTGAGCAGACGGGCCGCCTCGATCTGGGTGGCGGCGTCGGCGATCATCCACTGGATCGCCTGGAACTGGTGGATGGCCTTGCCGAAGGCCTCGCGCTCCTTGGAGTAGGTCACGCTGTAGTCGTGCGCGCCCTCGGCGATGCCCAGCGACAGCGCGGCGATCGAGATGCGTCCGCTGTCGAGGGTCTTCATGAACTGCTTGAAGCCCGCGCCGACTTCGCCGAGTACGTTCTCCTTGGGGATCCGCACGTCCTCCATGAGCAGCTGCGCGGTGTCGCTCGCGCGCATGCCCAGCTTGTCCTCCTTCTTGCCCACCGAGAAGCCGGGCGTGTCGCGTTCGACGAGGAAGGCGGTGATCCCGCCGCGAGTGCCCTTCTCGCGATCGGTCACCGCGGTCAGCACGTACAGACCGGCGTACGTGGCGTTGGTGATCCAGCTCTTGCTGCCGTTGATCACCCACTCGTCGCCGTCGAGCACGGCCGTGGTCTTCGTGCCGCCCGCGTCACTGCCGGCGTCGGGCTCGGTGAGACCGTAGCTGATGTACATCTCACCGCCCGCGGCCTTCGGCAACCAGCGCTGCTTCTGCTCCTCGGTCCCGAACATGTGGAGCGGACCGCAGCCGAGTGAGTTGTGCGCGGCCAGGGCCAGAGCGTGCGAGGCGCACACCTTCGCCAGCTCTTCGACGATGATCACGTAGCTCGTGGTGTCGAGCCCGGCACCGCCGTAGGTCTCGGGCACCGTGCATCCCAGGAATCCCATCTCGCCGAGTTCCTTCATGGTCTCGGCGGGGAAGCGGGCTTCCTCGTCGATCTCGGCGGCGATCGGGGCGATGCGTTCGTGGGCGAAGCGACGGGCCGTGTCGCGAACGATCTCGTGGTTCTCGGTCAACAGCATGGAATCTCCTGCCGCGGCGAACGACGGGGGTCCGAGGTCGATGCGGATGGGAACGGCGCGCGGCCACTCGGGCGAGCGGCTGGACACGACGCACGACGCCGCAGAACCGGCGCACGGTTCCTTAGAATAGGCTCACGACCGTGAAAGGGAAAGCGGAGGATCCCGCCGCAGCCGCGGGCGGGGGAACCGGCCGGCTCCCCCACCGCGGAGCACCGACTCAGCGGTCGAAGGCCGCCTTCAGCGCTCCCCAGGCCTGCGATTCGACGGGAACTCCGACCAGGCAGGTGCCCGGAACCGCGGGCCCGGGCGGGCAGCCCGTCCCCTGCGGCTCGGCCGAGCCACCGTAGGGCGACAGTCCGTCGTGGAGCACGTACTGGCCGGATTCCAGGTCCAGGGCCAGCGACCGCCCCTCGCCGGCCGCGTGCGGCGGCACCGTGACCTGGTCCATGAGCAGACGCTCACCGGCCGGATCGTCGTGCCACAGCTCGACGATCTCGCCGGTGTTGTTCAGGCTCAGGCCGCTGGTGCCGGCCTCGTTCACGGCCTGCCAGATCTGCGACATGGTGCCCGTGACGAGTTTCACGGCGCCGGCTGCGAGCGTGCCGTCGAAGCCGTAGTGGTACGAGTCCCCGGTGCCGTCCTTCAGGTACCAGTGCGTGAGATCGACCTCGGTGTCGGACACGTTGACGATCTCGACGAACTCGTCGCTCTTCCAGTTCACCTCGCCGTCGTTGTCGTAGTCCTCGACCGGATCACAGGCGATCTCGCTGATGCGCAGCTGCGCACTCCCGGGTGCGGGGTAGACCAACATGCCGAAAACGATCCACAGGGCGTAGGGCAGCACGCGGGCGGGCCCTCCGCGGGCCGACCGCTCGACGATTCGCGTGTTCACGATGGAATCTCCAACGGGAGGCGCTGGAGTCCGGAAGGCGAGGCGGTCAACCTGCGCGACGACGGCGACCGCGGTCAAGAGCAGCGTCAGAAGTGACGGCGCAGCAACGTGATCGTGACCCGGGGATCGGGCTCCCGGCCCGGTGCCAGCGGAGTGCCGGCGCGGAACTCGAGACCGTAGCCGTTCTCGAGGTTCAGGCGTTCGGCGATCTCGTGGGCGTCGACGGCCGCGAGGAGCGCCCAGGCGACGTAGACGCTCACGCCGAGCGTACGCTCGAAGTCCTCGTCGTCGATCACGGGAACACCGACGACGCCGCTGGCCACCGCGATCGGCAGGATGGCCACGGTCATGTACACCGTACCGCGTTCGTCGTGGCCCAGGTGGAACTGTCCCCAGCCCGGAACGGCCGCACTGCGTAGCGCAGCCAGGAAGGGATCGCGGTACGGCTCGCGGTCGGTCTCGTCCTGCGCGACGGCCGGACTGACCACGAAGAGTGACAGGCCTGCAACGACGATCGCCAGGAACGACCGCACCGCGCACTCTGCTCGCCGGCAGTTCATCACTCGCCTCCCCCGCTCAGGGCTTCGCGCTGCTGGATGACCAGGGGATGGTCGGGTGCGAGGCGCTCGGCGTCGGTCAGGACCGCCTCGGCCGCCGCACTGTCGCCGAGCTGGGCCAGCACCACGCTCAGATTCACGCGCGTGACCACCAGGCTCCCTTCGGTGTCGGCCTCGACGGCACGCCGCAGTTCGTCGCGTGCGCCCTCCAGATCGCCCTGCCGAGCCAGGACCTCGCCCAGTTCGGCGTGCAGGCGTGGAGTGTCGTAACCGCGTCGCTCCGCCATCCGCAGCAGGTTGGTGGCGATGTCCAGCCGCCCCTGCTCCTTCTTGATCCGTCCCAGCAGGAAGAGCACGCGGGCATCGACCGAGGGGTCCTCGGTCATGCGCAACAGGTCCTGTTCGGCGCGTTCGAGGTCGCCGGCCAGGTCGGCGATCTCCACGCGGCGAGCCATGGCCACCTCGGGATCGTAGCCGTACTCGAGCGCCGCGGTGTAGTGCAGCATGGCTTCGGCGGCCAGTCGCCGCCGTTGGTCCTCGTCGGGGGCAACATCGAGACGCTGCCGCAACAGTTCGGCCCGATTGAAGTGTGCCGGCGCGTAGTCGGGCTGATCCTCCAGCACCGACTGCAGGATCAGATCGGATTCGCGCAGCCGTCCGGCGCGTCGATGGGCCACGGCCAGATTGTTGCGCGCCTCGTGGAAGCTCGGCACCGACTCGATCGCGTCCTCGAACTGCTCGACCGCCTCGTCGTAGCGCTCCATGGCCAGGTACAGGCGCCCGCGATCGTTGTCGAAGACCGCCCCCCGCATCCCGTACTCCCAGGCGCGGTCGAAGGCCCATTCGGCGCGTTCGTAGCGCCCGTCGCGCATCTCCAGGACCCCGAGTACGGCGAGCGCGCGCGGGTAGATCGGTCCGCGATCGGCGAAACCGTCGACCGCGGCGCGGGCCTCGTCGAAACGCTCGAGCTGGATCAACGCCCGGACCAGGATCAGGCGGGTCGCGTCGTCGCCCTCGTCGATCGCCAGGGCCTGCTCGCCCGCTCGGCGGCTGCGGTCGGGCTCGCCGCGGTTGTAGGCGCAACGCGCGGCGATGGCGAGCGCTTCCTGCTGCATCTCGCGGCGGCGGTTCTCACGGCGTTCGTAGCGCAGCGTCAGTTCGAACTGGTCGAGACAGGCGTCGGTGTCCGCGTACCGACCCATGGCGTGCAAGTGGCGCGCGTAGGCGACCCACGCGTCGGGCAGGTAGGGAACCAGGCCGACTGCCGTCGCGCACGCGTCGACCGCATCGCGCAGGAACTGCTGGCGGCTCGCGGGTTCGGCGGCCGCCGCGCTCTCATGGGCGCGATCGCGGGCGCGGCGCAACCAGCGTCGGGCCTGCTCGCGACGGTCGAGCTGTCGCTCGCCCGGTAGTTGCCGGAAGGCGTCATAGCCCAGACTCTCGGCCTCGGCCGAACGGAACCGCCCGCCCCGCTCGGGACCGGGAGGTCGCTCGTCGGCGGCACGCGCAGGCGCGGACACCGCGATGGCGGTCAGAGCGATCACGACGATCCAACGGCAGTTCATGGTCGGCGTCCAGACGATCGGCATGCCGTGAGTATCGGCAGTCGGGGCGGACAGGGCAACCGGGTGCGCCGCGATCAGAGCGCGGCGTCCTCGTCCAGGGCGGTCAACCGGGCGTACCGCGCCAGCACGCGCTTGCGGCCGTGGTCGCCGAATCGAATGGTCAGGCGCAGCAGGTCACCCGAACCCTCCATGTCCTCGATGACTCCCTCGCCCAGGTTCTCGTGCTGGACACGCAGTCCCACGCGGTAGTGGATCTCTTCCTGGCTGATCTCGGCCTCGTGGAACGTGGATCCGGACTGCGCCTTCTTCTTCGCCTTGCTGTTGAGGAAGGCGCGTGCCTCGGACATGACGTCGCCGGAGACCGGCCCGCGGGCCTTGTTCGGTGAAGACTTCGGCCGCGCGGACGTCGGAGCACCGGGCGTCCAGCGCCGAGTCGTCGCCGGCGCGTCCCAGGGCGAGTGCCGCGTGGGGACCTCGCCCATCTCGATCAGACAGTCGTCGGGAATCTCCTCGATGAACCGGCTCGGCACCGCCCCCTCGCGCATGCCGAAGCGACGACGGCTCGCCGCACAGGTGAGCACCACCTGTTCCTCGGCTCGGGTCAGCGCGACGTAGAACAGACGGCGCTCTTCCTCCAGGCCGTCGTCGGTCTCCATGCTCGTGGCATGCGGAAGAAGGTTTTCCTCGACCCCGGTCACGAAGACGTACGGATACTCGAGACCCTTGGCCGTATGCACGGTCATGAGCGTGATCACGTCGGTGGTGTCCTGCGCGCGGTCCATGTCGGTGAGCAGTGCGATCGACTCCAGGAAGGGCCCCAGACCGGGTTCGTCGCTGGTCGCGGTGAACTCGTGGGCCACGTTCACGAACTCGGACACGTTCAGCAGACGGTCCTCGGCCGTCGTCGGATCGTCGTCGCGCAGGTACTGCTCGTACTTCACGCTGTCGATCAACTGCCGCAGCAACGTGGCCGCGTCGGCCGTCTCGGCGAGGCGCCGAAGTTCTCCCAGCAGCTTTCCGAAGGCCACCAGACGCTTCGTCGGGGCGTTGCCGCAGGCCTCCCGCACGCGATCCGGCCGCTGCAGCAGCTCGAGTACGTTCCCGCGCTCGGACTCGAGCAGCTCGAAGAAGCGCATGGCCGTCGTCTTGCCGATCCCTCGTTTGGGCACGTTCAACACGCGGGCCAGTGCGATCACGTCGCCCGGGTTCTGCACGAGCTTCAGGTAGGCGAGCAAGTCGCGCACCTCGCGCCGTTCGTAGAACCGCGTGCCGCCGATGATCTGGTACGGGATCCCCTCGCGCCGCAGGGCGTCTTCCAGCGCGCGGCTCTGCGCGTTGGTGCGGTAGAGGATCACGATGTCCTTGCGCCGGGCGTCGGTCTCGGCGAGCAGGCTGCGGATCCGGTCGCGCACGCGCAGGCCTTCGTCCTCGTCGTCCTCGGCCCACCACAGTTCGATCGGCGAGCCGCCGTCGCGCTGACTCCACAGGTTCTTGCCCTTGCGGCGCCGGTTGTGCGCGATGACCTCGTTCGCCGCGCGCAGGATCAGTGACGTGCTGCGATAGTTCTGTTCCAGCCGCACCAGCGTCGAGCCCGGGAAGTACTCCTCGAAGCCGAGCATGTTCTCGACCGTGGCCCCGCGCCAGGAGTAGATCGACTGGTCGTCGTCGCCCACCGCGCACAGGTTGCCATGGACCGCGCTCAGTGCGCGGATCATCACCAGCTGGAGAGGGTTGGTGTCCTGGAACTCGTCGACGAGCACGTGCTCGAAGCGTTCGGCGTAGCGCTCCTGCACGTCGCGGTGCTCCTCGAACAGTTCGACGGTCCGGCCGATCAGGTCGTCGAAGTCCATGGCGCCGATCTCGCGCAGGCGCTGCCCGTAGCGCTGGTACACGTCGGCAACCGTCTCGTCGCGTGGCGTGATCGCCTGCACCCGCACCTGCTCGGGCGTGAGGAACTCGTTCTTGTGCCGGCTGATCTCGCTCGCCACCGCGCGCGGGCTGAACTGCTTGGGATCGGCCTTCATGTCGTTGAGGATCTGCTTGACCAACGCCCGTTGGTCGTCGGCGTCGTAGATCGTGAAGTAGCGATCGTAGCCGATCCGTTCCGCCTCGCGCCGCAGGATCCGCACGCCGGTCGCGTGGAAGGTACCGATCCAGCTGCGGCCCTCCGACCCCGGCACCATGCGGTGCACCCGGCCCTGCATCTCGCGCGCGGCCTTGTTCGTGAACGTGAACGCGAGGATGCGGTGCGACGGCACCCGCTGCTCCTGGGTGAGCCAGGCGATGCGCGTGGTCAATACGCGCGTCTTGCCGCTGCCCGCGCCGGCGATCACCAGCAGCGGGCCCTCGGGGTGCGTGACCGCCGCGCGCTGTTCGGGATTGAGCGTGTCGAGCATGGGAGATCCGGATCGGTCGGGTCGGGCGGAGCCGCCGGGGCGGACGGAAGATAGTGGTGATTCGCACGAACCGCGCACCGGTGTCAACCCGTGGCGGTTGATCCGGGTCCGACGCACGGATTAGACTGACGGATTCGGTTCCGTGCGCCCCGTCCTCCATCGTCCGGGCCTGTCGTGGATTCGTCTCCTGCAGCCTTCGCCCCTCGGACCACAGCCCCGCGCAGTCGGGTCGTGCGTGACGTCCTCGTGCTGCTGGTCGTCGCGCTCCTGCTTCGCGGCGGCTGGCTGGCCGCAACTCTACCCACTGCCCTGGCCGGCGACGAGATCGACTACCACCAGCGCGCCGAGCGCTTCGCCGGCGGTTGGGTCGACAAGTACCCCGGCGCGCGGCCTCCCGTGATCGAGACCGTGTATGCCCGGCTGTACCGCGCCTTCGGTGTCGACCCGCACGTCGCCCGGGCCGCGAACGTGGTATTCGGAGCCCTGCTCGTGATCCCCCTGTTCGCGCTCGGCTGGCAGGTCGGCGGGCTCGGCGTCGCGCGCGGATCGGCGCTGCTGGGCGCGGTGTTCCCCGACTTCGTGTTCTTCGGGACCTACCTGTGGTCCGAGCCGCTGTACATGCTCCTGTCGACCAGTGCCCTGGCCCTGCTCGTCTTCGGCGCCCGCCGCGGCCGGGCGTGGTTCGCGGCCGGCCTGTTGCTCGGGGTGGCCGCGTTGACCCGTGAAGTCGGCCTGCTCGTGCCCTTCGGACTGGCCCCGGCCCTGTTGTGGTTGGTGCCACGGCCATGGAGCCGCCGCGTGCTCGCCGTGGCCGTGATGCTGCTGGGTTTCGCCTGCGTCGTCGGCCCCTGGTCGTCGTACGCCAGCTCCAAGCACGACGGCCACGTGTGGATCACCACCACGACGTGGTTCAATGCCTACATCGGCAATGCCCCCGACCGCGACATCGCCGAGGACAACTACAAGCACCTGGGCCGCACCCCCGGCGAACGCGAGCACGCCGCCCGCGTCCTCGCCCGCCGCACCATCCGCGAGCGCATGCCGTGGTGGCCCCTCCAGAAGCTGGCCGAGGTCGTGCCCGCCATGCTCACCCCCAACTCCTTCGGCGTGAACCGATTGATCGACCAATCGATGGGCCGCGAAGCCGTGTTCACGTGGTCGGCCCTCGACGGCCCCGTCTTCCGCTACGGCCTCGCCGTGGTCACCATGCTCGCGACCATCGCCGTGCTCGTGCTCGGTTCCGCCGGTCTCGTGCTGGGCCGCTGGCCCCGCGTGCAGATCCTGTTCGCCCTGTTCGTGGCCGTGCACTGGATCGGACCGTTGATCACGTTCGGACTGTCGCGGTTCCGCTTGGCATTCCTGCCGGTGCTGATGGTGGCCGCGGTGGCGTTGGTGCTCGACCGTCACGCGCTGTGGATGGCGAGTGGCCGGCGGCAGCGGATCGTGGCGGTGGTCCTCGCGGCCGTCGTGTTCCTGGTGAGCGTGTGGCAGGTGCCCGGGGTGTTGACGGATCCGGTGTGGGGATGAGCGGGCTGCGCGGGATGTGGGGCGGATTGGGTCGGGTGGGCAGGCATGGGTGCGGGCCGGCTTCGGTGCAGCCAGGCACGCATCGGTGCGAATGAACAGCGGTGCGACCAGGCATGCATCGGTGCGGCGGAACATGGGTGCGGCCAGGCACGCTCCCGCCTGGATGCGACCGGCGCGAGCCGGGACACCCCCGCGCGCAGCGGTCGCACCGGACCACGATCGCAGGACCATGATCATTCCGTTCGGCCGGTGACCGACACCAGAAGTTCCGGCTGCGTGCAGCGCGCCCCGAAGGTGTGCTCCGCCCGCCGCCGATTGTGCGCGCCGCAGAGCACCCGCAGGTTGTCGGCTTCGTTGTCCCCGCCCAGGGCGAAGGGCCGGACGTGGTCGATCTGAAGGTCATGGGTGGCGCTGCAGCGCGTGCCGTCGGCCGCGACGTAGGTGCAGCGGTGGCCGTCGCGGTCGAAGACCTGGTCGCGCGTGGTGCGGGGAATGTGGCGGGTCGAGGTCTTCGGCTCCGACGGCTTCG
>DATFKK010000140.1 GCA_035268685.1 Candidatus Krumholzibacteriia bacterium
GGGCGCTTGAGCCAGTAGGTGGTGGAGAATGTCTGCGCGGAGAAACACCGGCCACATGTCCTGCATACCGCACGCGGGACACGTCGACCGTCACCGGGGCGGACATAGGAGCCACGGCGATGGAAGGGCCACGGGCCGCCGAAATGATTGTGGTACTTGCAGTTACGGTTGGGGCAGTGGGGAGGCGTCCAACCGTTCGTCGGTCGATTGGTACGCATGACCCCGGATCCTTGCGAATCCGGGGCCATGAACAATCATCGAGGCAGAACCTAATCGGAACGATCACTCCTCGGGCAGTTCGCCGGCCGCATGGAGCTCGTCGATCCGCGCCAGCGCGCTCTCGGCTGCCCTCTGCTCCGCCTGTTTCTTGCTCGTGCCCGACCCCACGCCCAGGACGGTCCCCTTCAGCGTGACCTTCACCGTGAATCGTCGCGCGTGATCGGGGCCCGTGGTGAAGCTCACCTTGTACCGCGGGGGAACCTTGTAGCGCGCCTGGAGCTTCTCCTGCAGCTGGCTCTTGTAGTTCCGATGGACCCGCTCCTGCAGCGTGGCCTCGACATTGACCAGGATGTTGCGCGCCACGAAGTGCCGGGCACGATCGAGGCCTCCGTCGAGGTAGAGCGCGCCGATGATCGCCTCGGTGGCATCGGCAAGGATCGACTCGCGACGCCGCCCCCCCGTGCCGGCCTCGCTCCGGGACAGCAGCAGGTGCTCGCCCAGCCCGAGCCTCTCTCCGACCTTCGCCAGGGTCGCGCCGCAGACCAGCAAGGACTTTATCTTCGTGAGATCGCCCTCCTCCTTGCCGGTGAACTGGTGGTAGAGGAACTCGTTGACGATCATCCCGAGAACCGAGTCGCCCAGGAACTCCAGGCGCTCGTTGCTCTCGATCCGTTCGTGGCCGGTCACGTGGGCGTGGCTACGGTGCGTCAGCGCCTGGCGGAGCAGAGTCGGGTCTTCGAAGCGGTACCGCAGTTTCGACTCGAGCTGTTCCCCGCCCGGGATCTCGGCGTCGACCTCGGCAGGTCGGCCCAACAGCCGCATCCGGACCCAGCGGGCTACGCGGTCGAGCACTCGCGGCCTCCTGCGGGCGGCGGTGGACTCGGACGCGCTCGCGGAAGTCATGGAGTCCTCCGTCGGGGGGGCGACGGCCGGGATCAGGGGACGTACCGGCGCAGGATCAATGCCACGTTGTGCCCCCCGAAACCGAAACTGTTGCTGAGTGCCGTGTCGAGCCGCGCCTCGACCGCCTCGTTCGGCACGTGATCCAGATCGCACTCCGGATCGGCATCGGTGAGATTGATCGTCGGCGGGATCACGCCACGGTCGATCGCCAGGGCCGAGATGACCGTCTCCAGCCCTCCCGCTGCACCGAGCAGGTGACCGGTCATCGACTTGGTCGACCCCATCCGCAGACGGTGCGCGTGGTCTCCGAAGACCTGTTTGACCGCCTGGACCTCCCCCTTGTCGTTCAAGGGCGTGGAGGTGCCGTGGGCGTTGATGTATTCGATCGCCGTCGGGTCGAGTTCGGCCATGTCCAACGCTCCCCGCATGGCGCGGACGGCGCCCTCACCTTCGGGGTGCGGGGCGGTCATGTGGTGTGCATCCCCCGTCAGACCGAAACCTGCGACCTCGGCGACGATGTTCGCCCCTCGGGCCCGGGCGCGCTCCTCGTCCTCGACCACGAGGATGCCGGCGCCCTCGCCGATCACGAAGCCATCGCGTTGCGCGTCGAAGGGCCGGCTGGCGAGTTCGGGCTCGTCGTTGCGGGTCGACATGGCCTTCATGTTCGCGAAGCCGGCGATCGTCATCTGAGTGATCGTCGACTCCGTCCCCCCGCAGACCATGGCGTCGGCGAGGCCGTTGGCGATCAACAGCGCCGCATCGGCGATGGCGTGGGCCCCGGACGCGCAGGCCGAGACCGTGCAGTAGTTCGGGCCGCGGAGACCGTGCTCGATGGACACCAGACCGGCGGCCATGTCGCCGATCATCATCGGCACGAAGAAGGGACTCACCCGCCGGGGGCCCTTCTTCATGAGGATCGTGTGCTGTTCCTCGTAGACCACCATGCCGCCGATCCCGGAACCGATGATCACGCCGATCCGGTCGGGATCGTCCTTGGGCAGGCCGCTGTCGGCCATCGCCTCGTTGGCGGCGACCATCGCGAACTGGGTGAAGCGATCCATGCGCTTCGCTTCCTTCGGATCGAGGTGCTCCTCGATCACGAAGTCCGTCACCTCGCACGCGATCTTCGTCCGGTGCTCGGCCGGATCGAACTGGGTGATGGTGCCGGCCCCGGAGCGACCCGCCACGAGAGAGTCCCACATCGTGGGAACCCCGATGCCGACCGGGCTCACCGCCCCCATTCCTGTGATCACCACACGTCGTTGCAGCACGTCGGCCCCCAGGGCTTACGCGGAGACCGGGACCAACCCGGTCACGTCGCGGGAAGGTCTACGCTCAGCTCTTCTCCTGGAGACGGGCGTCGAGGTACTTGAGCGCCTCGCCGACCGTCCGGAGCTTCTCGGCGTCCTCGTCGGGGATGTCGACCTCGAACTTGTCTTCGAAGTCCATCACCAGCTCGACCTGGTCGAGCGAGTCCGCACCGAGATCGTCGATGAACGACGACTCGTCCTTGATCTGCTCCGAGTTCACACCGAGCTTGTCCTCGATGATCTTGTACACCTCGGCCTTGATATCCGACACGTCGGCTCCTCCGTTGACGTGCTGACAGAACACGGCCCCGACACCCCGGAATGGGCGTCAGGCCATCACCATGCCCCCGTCGCAGTTGATCACCTGACCGGTGACGTAAGAGGCCTCGTCCGAGAGCAGGAACGCGACCACTGCGGCCACGTCGTCTCCGCTCCCGAATCGTTGCAAGGGAATCTGCGACTTCAGCGTTTCCACCGCGCTCTCGGGCAGATCCGCCGTCATCTCGGTCTCGATGAATCCCGGGGCGACCGCGTTCACGGTGACCCCGCGACCCGCGAGCTCGCGTGCGGCCGATCGGGTCATCCCGATCAGTCCCGCCTTGCTCGCCGAGTAGTTCACCTGGCCGGCGTTGCCCATCTGGCCCACGACCGAGGTGATGTTGACGATGCGTCCCGCGCGCTGGCGCACCAACAGGGGTGCCGTCGCACGCAGGCAATGATAGGCCCCGTCTAGATTCGTGGCCAAGACCTCGCGCCACTGCTCCGGCTTCATGCGGATGAGCAGGCCGTCGCGGGTGATCCCGGCGTTGTTGACCAGGGCGTAGATGGATCCGTGCTGCTCCCTGGCTGCATCGATGGCCGCGTTCACCGACGGTCCGTCGGACACGTCCACCACGTGGATGCTGACCGTCGCACCCGTGGGGCCGAGCTCGTCGGCGGCCTCGCGGAGGGCGGATTCGCGGCGCGCGAACAGGGCCAGGTCGAACCCCGACCCCGCCAGCCGGCGCGCGATGGCGCGGCCGATGCCCTGGCTGGCTCCCGTGACGACCACGGTGCGGCGCTGCTCACCCTCTGTCAAGGCACTCTCCCCTTCCTGACACGACCCGACGCACTGCCTCCCGGCGGGAGACGGGCCGGATGTTTACCCCCGCTCCCGGAGCGAGGCAAGCACTTTCTCGGTGCCTTCGGCGTCGGAAGTGGCCACGAATTCGGCATTTCGGAAGCTGCGCGCACCGAGCGTGGTGAGCACGTTGCCCGGCCCGACCTCGACGAAGGTGGTCACCCCCTGCCCGACCATCCACGCCACCGAATCGTGCCAGCGCACGGGCGAGACCAGCTGGTCGACGAAGCCCTTCCTCAGCTCGTCTCCACTGTTGCAGGGACGAGCGGTCACGTTGGCCACCACCGGCGCCCCGGGGTCGGCGAAGCGAACGCCGGCGAGGAACTCCGCGAAGTCCTCCCGGACGACGTCCATCAGGGGCGAATGGAAGGCCCCACTGACGCTCAGGGGCATGACCCGGCGGGCGCCGGCGGCCTCGAGCGGTTCGACGGCCGCCTCGACCGCCGCCACGTCACCCGAGATCACCGACTGCTTCTCGCTGTTGAGGTTCGCCACGACCACGCGGCCGTCCTCGATCGTCGCGAGGACCTCCGTGATCGCCGCGGGATCGAGGCCCATGACCGCCGCCATGGTGCCGGGCACCTTCTGGCCGGCGTCCCACATGAGCTCGCCACGCCGCCGGACGACCCGCAGCGCGTCGTCGGCGCCGAGACTGCCGACCGCGGCCGCGGCGCTGAACTCCCCCAGGCTGTGCCCCGCCACGAAGTCCGGAACGAAGCCGAGCCGCTCCCGGATGACGGTGGCGACGGCCAGGCTGTGGAGCAGGATCGCCGGCTGGGCGTTGCGGGTCTCGGTGAGCTCCTCCATCGGGCCCTCGAAACACAGGGCGGCCAGGTCGAAACCGA
>DATFKK010000141.1 GCA_035268685.1 Candidatus Krumholzibacteriia bacterium
GTCGACGGTGAAGCTCCCGTTGCGGGTGTAGCGCTCACCACGTTCGGTCCGGATCGCGAAGAAACCCTCGCCGTCGATCGCGACGTCGAGTTCGTTCCCCGTGCGCTTCATCGGTCCCGGAGCGAGATCCGGGGCCGAGATGATCTGGAGCGTCCGCCCGGGCATCATGACGTCGACCGTTCCCTGCGCCGGATCGAAGCCCTGGAAGCCCGGAGCCTCCGGATCGGCGGCCTGGAAGGTCGTCAACATTCGTTTGAAGCCCGGCGTGGTCGCGTTGGCCAGGTTGTTGGCCACGATGTCGAGCTTGTTCTTCTGCGCGAGGAGTCCGGTCTCGGACACCTTGAGTGATTGCAGCACGGCACACCTCCGTCGCGGCGTACCGCAACGCCTGTGCCACTGCCCGGAAAGCATCCACCGGGGGATCGGCCGCGGGCGTCGAGACTTGAGTCCGAATCCGTCTCCGCGGTGCGGAGCACGAAGTGCCAGCCGAGCCGGCAGGACTTGCCCGGTGCGGCGACCGGGTCAGTAGGTGGGGATGACGGTCGCCACGCGGCCCTGCACGCCGACCGGCGGGATCTCGAACCAGAAGGTGGCTCCGTCGCCCGGCGCGCTCTCCACGCCGACGGTTCCGCCGTGACCTTCGACGATGCGGCGGACGATCATCAGACCCAACCCGATCCCCTTGCCGTCGCCACGATCGCGCCGCGCACGTTGGTAGCGTTCGAAGATCAGTTCTTCGTCCTCCGGGGGGATGCCGGGACCGTGGTCGCGCACGCTGACGCGCACTCCGCGGGCATTGGCGCTGGCGCGGATCTCGACGTCGCCGTTGTCCCCGCCGTACTTCAGGGCGTTGCTCACCAGGTTCTGCAGCACCTGCCGCAGCCGATGCGCGTCGCCTTCGACCTCGACGCCGGCGGCGTCGGGATCGATCTCGATCGCGACGTCCACGTCCCGATCACGGGCGAGCATCTCGACGTCGCGTTCCATCTCCGAGAGGAGCGCCGACAGGTCCAGGGGGGCCGGCTCGAGCCGCAGGAACCCGGCGTCGAGCATCGAGAAATCGAGGAAGTCGTGGAGCAACCGGGAAACGTCTTCCACCTTCTCCTTGATGCGATCGACGATCTCGTCGAGGGGCACGCCGGGGTCGTCGCCGTCGAGGAGTTGGAGATAGCCCTGGATCACGCTGATCGGACTGCGCAGATCGTGGGCGATCATCGAATGGAAATCTGCCTGTATCCGTTCCTGGTCGCGCTGTTCGGTGACGTCGCGCAGCACGGCGCCCAGGGCGGGCCGTCCGTCGGCGGCAATGGGAAGGCGCGCACAGCGCAGCTCGACCGAACGTTCGATCCCACCGATCGAGACCGACAGGTCCTCGTCGATCACGCCGTCGGTCGTGAGCATGCGCTCGACGGTGTCCCGTGGGACCCCCATCACCGACAGGATCTTCGTCAGCGGGCGCTCGCGCAGGATGTCCGGGTCGAGGTCGAGCATCCGGCAGATGCCCTCGTTGAAGACCTCGGCACGGCCGGTGCCGTCCATGACCACGAGCGCGTCGTTCAACTGGTCAGTGAGCGAGCGCATCCGCTGGAAGCGGGAGACCATCCGGCGCTGGCGTCGGCCGGTACGCACCAGACGCTGGATCCGCGCGTCGATCTCGTCGCTACGGACACCCGCGTCGATCACGTCGTCCGCGCCGGCCCGCCAGGCGCAGGTGCGGAGCCAGCGCTCACGATCGGGAAGCAGGACGGCGATGGGCACCCAGCCCGTGGGACCGCGCTCGTGCAGGCGCTCGATGACGGCCAGGTCGTCCTCGTCGACGCCCGTACCGGGGTCCAGGACGAGCAGGTCGATGTCGAGTTCGAGCAGGTCACGGAGGGCCGCGCCGATCCCCGACACCGAGTGCACGCGGTGGCCCAGTTCCTCCAGACGAGCACAGAACTCCACGTCCGAGCGGCCGTCGCCGCTCAGGACGAGGATGTGGGCATAGAGATGGTCCTGCATGGCCAGTCCCCGGTTCGAACCCACCACGGGCTCTCAGGGGGAAGGATCGGCCACCCGACGGGAAGACTTGAGTGCTGACCGGATCGCTAGGGAGCGAGGCGCCGCTCGACGTAGCGTTCGAGGTTGTGCAGGCTCTCGGCGTCGATCGTCGTGAAGAACACCGCCACCTCGTAGGTGTCCACCGTTTCCGACGGCAGGTCGGGCTGGACCCGGGCGACGATCCCCTCGCACTCCACCGGCTTCGTCTCGCCCTCGTCGTGCTCGACGTCGAAGCTCATGGCGAGCTTGGTCATGGGCTCGATGTAGGTGGGAGTCCGGAAGTACACGCCGGTCGAACTGACGTTGATCGTCTCGATGTCGCCCCCACCCTGGGGCAGATCGAGGTGCAGGTTCATGGCCAGCGTGGCGTCGACGCGCTGCGCGCGCCGTCGTTCCTGCTTCACCGCGTCGCTCATGCGTCGCCCTCCTGCGTTCGCTCCGGCGGAACGGCCCGCGTCGCCGCGGGTCCGTCGGACCGGGGGCGCAGGTCGCCCACCCAGGTCCGTCCGTTCGCCACGTCCACATATTCAAGCAAGACGCGGACCCTTTGTCCAAGGCGAAACCGGCGACCCGTCCGCGCACCGACCAGGGCGTGCCCGCGGGGGTCCAGATCGAACCAGTCCTTCCCCAGACGTTCCACCCCCACGAAACCGTCCAGCCCCGTGTCCTCGAGCTCGACGAACAGCCCGCTCGCCAGGATCGACACGATCCGGCCGTCGAGGTGCTCGCCCTCGCGGTGCTTGATCGCATCGGCGGCGCAGATGTCGGCACAGTCCCGCTCGATGCGTTGTGCATCGCGCTCCATCTCGCTGCAATGATCGGCCAGGCGCTCCGCGTCGGCGCGTTCCGACGGACGCGCGAGGCGCGCCACGCTCAGCGTCCGTGCCCGACCGATCGCATCGTACAACCACCCATCGTCACCTCCCGCGTTCACCAGCCGGTGCAACCACCGTTGATTGTGCAGGTCCGGATACCGCCGGATCGGCGAGGTGAAGTGCGTGTACTGCTCGAAGGCCAGTCCGAAGTGGCGGTCCCAACCCGCGCGGTAACGTGCCTTCATCAGCGATCGCAGCGCCAACAGGTGGAACAGCGGCGCCTCCTCCAGCCCCTGCACGCGTTCGAAGAGCTCGGCGTAGTCCGCGCTCTCGACCGGTTCGGACGGAACCCACTGCACGTCGAAGGCCCGCAACAGCTCGATCAGATCGTCGACCTTGCGTTCGTCCGGTTCCTCGTGGATCCGCCACAACAGGGGCAGTTCGGCCGTCCGCAGGACCTCGGCGACGGCACGATTGGCCTCGAGCATGAACTCCTCGATCAGCCAGTGACTGCGCAGGGTGGGCCGCAGGTGGACCTCGTCGACGTGCCCGTTGTCGGCGAAGCGGAATTCGCGCTCGGGTCGCTGCACGAACAGGCTCCCGAGCTCCCGCCGCCGCTGCCGCAGCGTGGTGGCCAGCCCGTTCATGGATCGGACGTCGGCTGCGAGACGCTGCAGGTCGCACCCGTCCTCGATCCGATCGGCCGGTGGGACGAAATCGTCGTCGTCGAGCATCGCCTCGGCGTGCTCGTAGGCCAGGCTCGCACGGCTGCGGATCCGGGCCAGGCCGAGTTCGACCTTCCGGCGGACGCCCGCGCGGTCGTAGTGCAGGAGAACCGACACCACGTCTCGCTCCACGCCGTGGTGCAACGAGCACGCCCCGGAGCTCAGGGCCTCGGGCAGCATGGGCAGGACGCGCCCGGGCGGATAGACGCTGGTCGCACGCTCGCGGGCCTCGTCGTCGAGACGGGTCTCGACGGGGACGTAGGCCGCCACGTCGGCGATGTGCACCCCGAGCACGAAGCCACTCTCGGTCTCCTCGACCGAGACCGCGTCGTCGTGATCCTTCGCGTCGATCGGATCGACGGTGAACGCGAAGGTGTCGACGAGGGAGCGTCGCGACTCGGTACGGTCGATCGGCGCGAGGGCCTGTTCCTCGGCCTCGGCCCCGAACCCGCGTGGCCACCCGGCCCGCGCGATGCGCAGACTCATGGCCGCCTGCGGGTGCGTCTCGGGCCCGAGCACCTCGACCTCGACGACCCGCGGCCGTTCCCGGGCGGGATCGTAGGCGGGCAGACGCCCCTGGGCGAGCGAGCGATCGTCGTCGGTGTCGAAGGCCGTCGCCGCCTCGTCGTCGACGAAGCAGCCCCCGCGAAGTCCGGGAATGGGGGCCTCGGGCGAGAGCACCCAGTGGTCGCCGATCCTCTGCAGTGTGCCGAAGACCCGCCGCGGCGCGGCCCGCAGGACACGGTCGACGGCGGCAAGCCTCTCGCGGCCCTCGCGCACGCGCCGGATCCGGACGGTGTCGCCGGGAACGACCTCCTCCTGGGCCGTCGGAACCAGAGGCAGGCGCTCGCCGCCGCCCATGCGGACGTGGGTCGCCCGCTGGCCGACACCCTCCACGGTGCCCTCGAGAAAGCGCGCCACCGCGAGGGAGCCGTAACGGCGACGGGGCAGGGTGCCGATGCGCCCTGCCCTCGCCAGTTCCACGACTTCGCTGCGGAGTTCGCGATAGCGCGAATGCGGGACGCCCAGGGCCCGCTGGATCTCCTTCACCTTGAACCCGCGATCGGGCTCGGCGGCGAAGAGCTCCAGGATCTCGGCCCGGAGATCCCCGGCGGAACGCCGACTCCTGCGTCGGCGGCCACTCATGCCGGTCCTCGCGTGCGGACCGGTCTCGAACGGGTCGTGGTCCGCATTCGCACTCCGGGCTACTTGCCCTTCTTCTTGTGCCGGTTCTTCCGCAGGCGCTTCTTGCGCTTGTGCGTGTTGATCTTCTTGCGCTTGCGCTTCTTGCCACTCGGCATCGCGTACCTCCCGGGCCCGGTGCCCGACCGCTTGCTGTCCACGGAAACGCCGCCCCGGGGGGGCGGCGATCACGGCGGCCGCGGCACGGCCGCGATCCGACGTTCTCGCTGATCTTCTACTGCACGGGCCCGCCCGATCCCGTCGACGCGGCGTCCTCCGGCCCGGCGGAGTCGTCCGCCGAAGCGTCCGGATCGATCAGGGCCTTCAGTTCGTTCGAAGCCTTGAAGTAGGGAACGAGCTTCGCCGGCACCTCGACCGCGGCCCCCGTGCGGGGGTTCCGCGCCTTGCGTGAGCGCCGCTCCTTCACCTTGAAACTGCCGAAGCCCCTGAGTTCGACCTTGTCGCCCTCGCAGAGCGCTCGACTGATGTTCTCGAGGATGAGATCCACGACGACGCCGGTGTCCTTCTTCGAAAGACCGGTGCCCTCGGAGATGGCCTCGACGAGATCGGCCTTGGTCATCGGTATCCTTCCGGTGTCCTCGATGCGTCATCGGGCGCCCGGACCAGCGGGGCGCCGCCGTCGATGAAGGTCGATCCGACGGGGCCGATCACCGTGCCGAAGCGATGAACTTAACACACTCCCGGCCCGATCGCCGCCCCAGGGGCCGGCCACGGCGCACTTCAACGCCTGCGAGACTACAGATCCTATGCCCCGGGACGTGCAAGTCAATGACGAAATTGAGGTTGCCGCATTCGACCGTCCAAGGCCGCGGTGCGGCGTCGGCCGCCGGAAATGCGAAGGCGGCGCCCGTCGCCGGACGCCGCCCCCGAAATTCAAGCGCCACCCGCTCATGCCGCGTGCCGGAGACTCTGGGATGCCACGATGGCGGAGCTCCCGACAAGGCGCGCGCGTTCGCAGGCGACGCTGTCGGGAGCTCTATCAAGCACCGTGCCCGGATCGACCCGAAGAGGCCGTCGATCGTCCTCCGTGCGGCGAGACGCTCCCTGCCGGGGGTCTGCGGGGGTCTCCGACCCCACGCTGCCTGCATACGCCGGAGTGCAGTCTGCGCCGGCCGTCCGGCAGACTGCGCGGCCTCACCCGGTGCGGAAGGGAATCAGCGTCCGGTCTCGGGGATCGAGCAGCACGGCTCCGAGCCCGGCCGCTGCGAGCAGTTCCAACCAGGTGCGGCGCGCCTCCACCGGATCGGCCGCGCCGTGGGCCACGTTCCCCAGACCGACGAGGGTGGGGATCTCGGGATGGTCGTGGGCCCAGGCCGCGACGAACTCGAGCAGCCCCCGTCCGGCGGCGACGTCGGTGCCCCAGGGCAGCGCGACCCCGTCGATCAGCAGCGAGCGGGGATCGAGGCCGGTCCGTTCGAAGCGTTCGACCGCATCCTCGGCCCAGGCGCGGCGGTCGTCCGCGCCGACCGGAAGGGTTCGGCCGCGGCGGAGCTGCACCACGAGCCGGCCGCCGGGTCTCTGCAACAGGTCGACCAGGGCCTCGTCGAACGCCGCGTCGGCCGGCCAGGAGTTGAGCACGACCGGGGCCCGGCGTCCCCGCGCGCAGCGGAGCAGCGTGGCCGGATCGGGCCCGTCGAGCGACAGCGGGAGATCGGTGACGGCCTCCACCACCTCGGCCATCCACAGCAGGACGTCGGCCTCGGCACCGCCCATGGACGAGGCGTTGAGATCGATCGCGTCGGCTCCGGCCGCCGCGAGCGCGCGGGCCCGCACCTCGAGCCAGCGCCGGTCGCCCGATGCGACGGCACCGCCGACCTCGGGATCGGTGGTGGTGAGCGGATCGGCGATCACGAACACGGCTCAGCCGGCGCGCTGCGCCGCCGTGCGCGCGAAGACCGTGCGCAACAGCTCCTCGTGGGCAGCCGTCCACCGCACGTCGCGGCGGGCCATCACGGTGCGGGCCGTGCGCAGGGCGTCGTCGAGACGGTACTCGCGGATCCCGTCGGCGCCGCCCCATCCGAAGGCCGGGAAGAAGCGCGGCGCGAAGCCCCCACCGAAGACGTTGCCGGCCACGCCGACCACACCGCCGGTGGTCAGCATGGTGTCGATTCCCGTCTTGACGTGGTCGGCCAGGAGCTGGCCCACGAACGACAGGCCCGTGTCGATCGGCCCGTCGCCGAGATCCACGCGGACCGGCCCGTAGTTGTTCTTGAGGTCGCTGCCGTTGGTGTCGGCCCCGAGATTCACCCAGTTGCCGACCAGCGCGTGGCCGAGGAACCCGTCGTGCTGCTTGTTGCTGAGGTCGTGGATCACCGACTCCTCGATCTCGCCCCCGACCTTGCAGAAGGCTCCGACCGAGGTCCCCTCGCGCAGCTTGGCGCCGGGGTTGACGACCGAGCCCGGCCCGACGTAGGCGGGACCGACGACCACCGACAGCGGATGCACGACACACCCGGGGCCGAGGACGACCGGACCCTCCTCGGCGTCGATCACGGCCCCCGGCCGCACGCGCGCTCCGCGGGCGACGTGGATCCGTTCGGACTCGACGAAGGTCGCACCCGGGAAGATGTCGGCCAGCTCGGCGCCGTCGACCCAGGCCGCGGCGGCCAGCCACTGCAACCGCGGGCTGTGGTCCTCGAAGTCCACGCCGAAGATCCGCCGCTCCGGCGCGCCGCGCCCGGCCAGCCACCCGGCGTCGGCCACCAGGTGCTGCTCGTTGGCCGCGACGACCTCCCAGGGCCGGGCGAAGAAACCCAGTCCGGTCGGTGCACTCGACCCGTCGTCGTCGCGGGCCGACGCGCGCGCGGGCAGTTCGCTCGCCGTGGTGCGGGCCATCCAGAGGCGTCCGTCCACCCGGATCTCGCTCCCCGATCCGAGCGACGCGATCGCCCGCGCCAGGTCGTCGACGGTCCCGGTGAGCTGGGCGTTGACCGCGAGGACCTCGGCGTCGCCGTCGTCGAGGAGCGGGACGAGGCCCCGCGTGATCTCCGTCAAGTACGCACGAACGGACCCATAGACGTTTGCCGTCGTGGCAATTGCCTCGATCCGTTCACGCAGGTTCAGAATTCCGCAACGGAGCTCGAAGGCCGGACGCGTGTCGACGATCGGCCCCAGGTCCACGACCCGATCGTCCTCGAAAAGGACGATCGGAAGGTGGGTCGGCACGTTCATGCGGTGCGGCTCGCCGTCTGGAGATCGACGGAGGAGCGTCGGAGGAGGGAGTTGGTGGAGCCAAGGGGGATCGAACCCCTGACCTCATGACTGCCAGTCATGCGCTCTCCCAGCTGAGCTATGGCCCCACTCAACTGACCGGGACGATGTACGGGAAGACCGGAGCCGTGTCAAGGCGCGGCCGGTTGCCGCGAGTTGACAGAGGCCGGAGCCCTCACTACGCTCCTCGCCGCCCACCGAGGGTTTCGACGCGCCGGAGTGGCGGAACTGGCAGACGCGCGGGACTCAAAATCCCGTGGACCTTGGTCCGTGTGGGTTCGAGCCCCACCTCCGGCACCATCTCCGAATTCCCCGCACCCCGCCTCAGGGTGCGACCTCGCGTTCGTACGGATCACCGATCGCGCCACCCCGTTCGTCGAGGGCCTGGACCCGCACGGTCACCGTGTCGAAGGCCCGCACGGTCCGTAGCAGCGCGGGAGTCCACTGCAGCGAGTCGGCACGCGAGGTCTCCTCGAACAGCAGACGCGTGCCCGACCATGCGCGCACGCGATAGGCGTCGGCCCCGGCCACACGTTCCCACCGCAGCGCCCCGGGTGCCGGCGCGTCCTCCGTGCGGCTCCCGCCACCACAGCCCCCGAGCAGGATCAGCACGACCAGGACGACCAGTGGAATCGTCAGGACCATCCACCACGTCCGGTGTGCATCGCTCACCTTCATGCCGCGACCTTCCAGGGGTCCGGGTGCGATTGCGTCCACCTCGCCCCCCAACGTAGACGCTGCGCCCGATCCCGGGCAAGATGCGGCACGGATGCTGCCGGTGCACACGGAAACGAGCCGAGAGCCGTCACCACGAAGCAGCTCGTCTCGGCCTTCGAGCATAACCGATTCGCCCCCAACACCCTGAGGCCTTGGCTTCGAGTGGTTTCACGGGAAACACGAACAACCCGCTGAGCCATTGTGCGCAAAGGCCGTGCGATCTCGCGCAGGCGAGTTCCACGGCGCGAGTGCCCACGCCCCGAGGAGGAACCGGACCTTGGTCCACCGACCGCGCCTCGACGGACAGACCCTGCTCATGGTGGCGTGGAGCGTCACCATGACCGTGACCGGGCAGCTCGTCCTCCGCCACGCGATGTCCGGGCTCGCCGACCAGCCCTTCGTCGACGTCGTGCTCGGAGCGGTGGTGTCGCCGCTGGTCTGGACCGGCGCCCTCCTGTACCTGCTCTCGACCGTCACCTGGTTGGTGGTCCTGTCACGGATCGATCTGTCGGTGGCCTACCCGATGGGCTCGATGAACTACGTGCTGGTGGTGCTGCTCTCGGCGACACTGCTCGACGAGAACGTCGGGCTACTGCGCATGGCCGGCCTGGGCCTGATCCTCGTCGGCATCCTGGTCGTGGCGCGGGCCGAGCGTCGAGTCTCCCGTCCGATGGAGCCGATGCCTTGATCGTCGTCGTCCTGCTGGCGAGTATCTTCTTCGCCGTCCTCGGTCAGGTGTCGTTCAAGCGAGGCATGAACCGGGTCGGACGGATCGAGTTGCGCTCGGTGCTGGACTGGCGCTCGGGCGTGATCCCGATCCTGACCGGCTTCGTCGCCTACGGCACGTCGATGGTGCTGTGGCTGTACACCCTTTCCCGCGTCGAGCTGAGCTATGCCTTTCCCTTCGTATCGTTGAGCTACGTCGGGATCATGCTGGCGGCGCGGCTGGGACTGGGCGAGCCGGTCGACCGGCACCGCGTGCTCGGCAGCGCGTTGATCGTCGCCGGGGTCGTGCTCGTCAGCCTGACCCGCTGAACGGCGGGACTCCGATCCCCGGGAGGAATGCGTGGAGGTCGTACGACGGACGGCGGGTCTTCTGGCCGCACTCGTGCTGCTCGCGGCTGCGGTCGTGCTGGTCTTCGGCCCGTTCCCGCGGACTCCGGATCCGGGTCCACCCGCGGTCGGCTCCCCGCCGTGGACCGATCAGGGCAGGGCGGTCGCCCTCGTCGCGCACCCGGAGGCCGCGGGCGACCTGGCCTGGGTCGATCTCCTGGAATCGGTGTTCGGGGGGATCGACGTACTCGACGCCGACGACCCCGCCACCGTCACGCGCGCCGCCGCCACGGACCGGGCCCTGGTGGTGATCGGCCACGAGACGGTCCGCCGCAGCGAGCCCGTCGACTGGACGTCCCTCGACGCCTTCGTGGACGCGGGCGGCACGCTGCTGCTCGAGACCCCCGAGGGCCCGTGGGCGGAACTCGCCGGCGTGGAGGTCGCCAGCGTCGAGCGGCGCGATCGCGCGCCCTGGCCGGGGCCACGGACGCCCGCGACCGCCTTCGTCGTCGACGGAACCGGTGGATCACCCGGATCCATCCCTCCGGTGTCCCTGCGCGTTCCGCTGTCGTCGTGGCGCTACGGGCCGCGGCGCGAGGGCGGAAACCCCGCCCGTCCGTGGATCGCGGCCGGCGGCCGGCCCGCCGTGTGGAGCCGGGCCACGGGGCGGGGCGCGATCGTCGCGGTGTCGCACCACCTGTCACGTCTGGCGATCGACCTGGCCGAGGGCCCGCCCTCGGGGGCCGCGCCCGACCACGCATGGACGGATGCCTGGACCCAGGTCCTGCTCGGCCCCGACGCGGCCCCCTGGCCGTGGCCCCGATGGTCGAACGCCCCGGCAGGCGACGACGGATGGCTGCTCCTGTGCGCACCGGACACGGCCACCGTCGATGGCCCCGTGACGCGCTTCGTCCGGGCGGGGTCCGGGGCGTCGGCAGATGCCGACGGGATCGAGACGATCTGGCCCCGTCCCACGGCGTGGGACGAAGTGCCGCCCGCGCTCCGGCGCGAAGTGCACTGGGGCCCGCTGCCGGTCTTCCGCGAGATCCGCTCCACCGCCGAGCAGGTGGGGATGCTGCGCGACGCGGTCGACGCGCCTCTGCATCGCTTCGTCGATCGTCGGCCCGACGAGGTCGGAATCGTGCGGGCGGCACTCGTGACCGCCGGAGTCCGCGCCGACCTGAGCCAAGGCCCGGGACGAGGTGCCACGGGCGGTTTCGCGGCCGGAACCGGCCGTCCTCGGACACCGTTCTCGGCCACGGGTGGGCGCCTGGAGTTCGTCGAACTCCCCCACCTCGCACGGTGGGAGACGATCGACGTCGACCGCCTGACGATCTGGACCCGCAACAACGCGCGGGGCGCGGCGGGGCCACTGACGGTGCACGTGGACGATCTCCGCGCCACGGAACCGTCGCGCGCTCGGTTCGCGGAACATCGCGTGGCCGGGGTCGAGGACTTCCTCGACTGGTGGGACGGACGCCGGCGGGCACGCCTGCACTGGGGCCGCGACCGCGATCGTCTGGTGGTGTCGGTCGACGTCCCGTCCGACCTCGCACCCGGTCTGGCGCTCCTGCTGCCCCGCGCGTGGCGGGATCGGGTGCTGGTCGACTGGTCGGCCCCGTGGTCGCCCGCCCGCAGCCGACGCGTGCGGCGCCACGACGGAACCCCGTGGCTCGAGATCGAGGTCCCCGCGGGCACCCGCGCGGCGCTCCGGGCCACCTATGCGCCCATGCGACCCTGAGTCGGCGGGCGACCGGGACCGATGCTTCTGTTAGAATGCCGCGATGCGGTGACGAGGAATCCGACGGGAGGCCAGCCTGCGTGAACCTGCTCACGATCGAACGCCACATCGCCGAGGTCCAGCGCCGCTTCCCCGAAGCCCGCGGCAACTTCTCGGCGCTCATGAACAACATCGCGTTCGCGGCGAAGATCATCTCGTCGGCGGTCAACCGCGCCGGGCTCGTCGACATCCTCGGCGAGACCGGCGACGAGAACGTCCAGGGCGAGCGCGTGAAGAAGCTCGACCACTACGCCGACGACACGATCGTCCGGGTCGCCGGCGGCGGCGGGCAGGTCTGCGCCATGGCGAGCGAGGAGCGCCCCGGCATCGTCCGTGTCCCCGACGACCAGCCGCGCGGCCGCTACGTGCTGGTCTTCGATCCACTCGACGGCTCGAGCAACATCGACGTGAACGTGTCGATCGGGACCATCTTCTCGATCCTGCGACGCCTCTCGCCCGAGGACGGCCCCGTCGAGGACCGCGATCTGTTGCAACCGGGCTTCCGGCAGGTCGCCGCGGGCTACGTGATCTACGGCAGCAGCACCATGTTCGTGTACACGGCGGGCATGGGAGTCCACGGGTTCACGCTCGACCCGAGCTGCGGTGAATTCCTCCTGTCGCACGAGGACATCCGGATCCCGAAGCGCGCCCCCGTCTACAGCGTGAACGAGGGCAACACCAACGGTTGGAACGAGGCCACGCGGTACGTGGTCGACACCTTCCGTCACGGACGGGGCGATCGGCCGGCGCTCTCGGCACGCTACATCGGCAGTCTGGTCGCCGACTTCCACCGGAACCTGCTGCAGGGCGGCGTGTTCCTCTATCCGGCCGTCACGCCGGCCGGGGGTGGCCGACCGAAGCCGAAGCTGCGACTCTTGTACGAGGCCTCCCCACTGGCCTACATCGTGGAGCAGGCGGGAGGGTACGCGAGCGACGGAGTGGGGCCGCTCCTGCGCCGCGAGCCACGCGACCTCCACGAACGCGTTCCCCTGATCATCGGTAGCGCCGACGACGTGCGCTTCGCCGAACGAATCCTACGCGACGGCGTGCCGGTCGAGGCCGACACGCCGGGCTGAGCGCGACCGTACTCCCACCTGACGACCTGCGCATTCCCCGTGTCCCCGCGAATCACGTCGAGGTCTTCCATGATTGCGCGACACCGCTCCGCCCACCTGCGGGTGATCCTGTTCCTGGTCCTGTCCTTCCTCCTGTTGCCGGCCGCGGCCTCGGCCCAGTCGGCGGAGAAGGTCATCGTGATCGGCTTCGACGGCGCCGACCCCGACGTCGCGCAGGAGTACATGGCCGAGGGCAAGATGCCGAACCTGGAGCGGCTCGCCGCACAGGGCAGCTTCGGCGATCTGGCCACCACGAACCCGGCCGAGAGCCCGGTCGCCTGGGCGTCGTTCGCCACCAGCCAGGGGCCGGGCTACCACGGGATCTTCGACTTCCTGCGGCGAGTGCCGGGGACCTACTACCCCGAGATCGCCCTGGCGAGCGCCTCGACCGAGCCCGTCATGGCTTCCGGAATGCGCATGGCCGTGATCGCCGCCGCCTTCGTGGGCGTGCTCGTGCTGGTCGTCCTGATCGGCCGTGCCCTGAAGGCGAGTCCGCGCACGGCCCTGGTCGTCGCCGTGCTCCTGGCCCTCCCCGCCACCGGGGCCACCGCGATGGCGGTGTTGAAGTGGGTGCCGCAGGAACTGCCCAAGCCGGTGCTGAACCGACAGGGCCTTCCCTTCTGGGATGCCGCCGCGCAGCAGGGCAAGCGCGTCACCGCCATCGACATTCCGGTGACCTTCCCCGCCCTGGCCGAGGAAGGTGTTCGGCTCACCACCGCGCTGGGCACGCCGGACATCCGCCAGACCTGGGGCAGCTGGTACCTGTACAGCTCGCAGCAGTTCGAGAGCGAGTTCAGCGAGACCGCGGGCACACTCCGCACCGTCGACATGAACGGGGCGACGGGCACCACGAGCATCCGCGGTCCGAAGAACTTCACCGTGGACGACTCGCCGGAGATGGCCGTCGACGTGAGCTTCACCCGACTCGGCGACACGGGAATGCGCATCGAGGTCCAGGGACAGACCATCGACCTCGAGGTCGGGCAGTGGAGCGACTTCGTGCGCCTGCGCTACGCGATGAACCCACTGGTGAAGCTCATGGGCACCACGCGCTTCAAGTTGCTGACCCTCGAACCCGACTGGGTCGTGTACCAGGAACCGCTGAACTTCG
>DATFKK010000142.1 GCA_035268685.1 Candidatus Krumholzibacteriia bacterium
TGCAGGGACGCCTCGCCGACTTCACCCTGGAGGAGATCCTCCAGCTGATCGCACTCCAGCAGAAGACCGGTGTGCTCACGGTCGACGCCTCGTATCCCATGGTGCTGGCCTTCGAGTCGGGCATGCTGGTGGGATATCGCGACGTCCGGCGTCTCGGACTCGACCCGCTCGAGAACTTCCTCAAGGCCTACGGCTACTTCGGGAGCGAGACCTGGGAACACATCGACTTCGTCCAGCGACACAGCAAGCTGGATCTCACCGAGATCCTGGTGAACGAGGGCGTGGTCGACGCCGACGAACTGGGCACACTGCAGATGGAGTCGGCACAGGAGGACATCTTCCGCGGGATGCAGCTCCGCGACGGTCGCTATCAGTTCACGCCGGGCCGCGACGGGATGGCCGGCCTCGAGGGCCGTGTGCGGATCAAGGTGGACGGACTGCTCATGGAGGCCGTCCGTCGGATCGACGAGATCGGGGCTCTTCGCGATCGTTTCTTCTCGAACGACATCAAGATCCGTCTGGCCGATCCCACCGCCGACACCTCGGCTCGATCGGCGACGGAACGACGTCTGCTCGCGCTGCTCGGGCGGACCGAGACCCTGGGACGCGTCGTGGCCCAGGCCCGCATGTCCGAGTTCGACACCCTGAGTACGCTCGACGGCCTGCGCGAAGACGGACTCGTCGTCCTGCAGTCGACGCCGAAGGTGCAGACCCGCGACGTCGAGGCCTCCACGCGGGACACGCGTCACGACCGCATGCTGCGCGACGCGTCGGTGGTCTCGATCGTCACGGTCTTGCTGGCGGTCCTGCTGGGGCTCTGGCAACCCTGGTCGGCGTACCGCGCGACCGGACCCGCGGGAGAGGGCCTGCAGTACGAACGAGCCCGACAGCGCGCGAGGATCGAAGCGGCCGTCCAGCTCTTCGAGCAACGGCACGGTCGCCTGCCCACCTCGATCGACGCCCTCGCACCCGAGGGTTGGCTCGACCCCGACACGGCGGAGTCCCTCGGCGACGACTTCGAGATCCGGATCGACCGGGCCACGGGCCGGTGGTCGGTGCGACCCCTTTCCGGCCCACGCGGCTAGACCGCGCGGGCCGCTCGCAGGCAGCGATCGGCGATCGCGCGTGCGATCCGGTTCGCCGACTGCCATGGCCGGGGCACGACGGCCGGCCACCGCAGCGGATCGGGCCGGAGGTGACGACCACTCTCACGCACGACGCCGGCCTCGAACCCCAGGTCACGGGCCAGTCGCGCGATCTCCGGCCGCACCCCACTGCCCCGGTGACACAACAACCAGGTCTGGGCACCGAGCCGCCGTTCGATCTCCTGCCGACTCGCCGCGAGTTCGCCGAAGATCCTCTCGTCGGGCAGGCGATCGAACTCCGCGACGTGGTGACCCGACGAGGCGATCGCCACGCCCTGCGAATGCAGGATCCGGAGTTCGCCCCACGTGACGGTCGGCGTGTCGTCCGATCGCCCTGCCGGAGTGCGCGTGCGCACCAGCGCCGAGGTCACGGCAACGGCGAAGACCAGGTGCGCATCGAGGAGCGCAGGGAAGACCGAACGCAGTGCCGTCGCGGTCGGTGCATCGAACACGAAGACACAGCCGGTGGGCGGCGTGGGCCTACGCAGGACCTCGGGCGGCAGCACGGCGACGCCGGCTTCGCGCAGGGCGTCGACGGTGGCGAGCACACGCGTGGCGGGGAACCAGTCGGCACCGAACCGCGGACGGCGCACGAGGCGTGGCCACAGGATGACCTGGACGGGATCGGGCACGCGAAGACCTTCCGAACACCGGGGCCGATCGACGGATGAGCGTCGGCGGTGGATGCGATGACGATCGAACGGGAACGGAACGACCCTCGCGGGACGGGGTCGACCTCGACGAGGGTCCTCGAAACTACCACGTCCGATCCTCGACCCTCAAGCGGCCAGGCCTGTGGTAGAGTGCGGCTCGGCCCTGTCCCGCACCCGGAGGCTCCCCCGATGCGCGCACCGGCCCGGCGCCTGCGAGCACTGCCGCCCTACGTCTTCCTCGAGCTGCAACGGCTGCGCGACGAGGCCCGCGACGCCGGTCACGAGGTCATCGACCTCACCATCGGCAATCCCGACGCACCGGTGCCCGAAGCCGTCAACCGCGCGCTGACCGGCGCGCTCTCGGCCGCGGGCGTGCACGGTTACCCTCCTTTCCGCGGCTCCGAACGGCTGCGTCGCTCGGTCGCAGCGTGGTACCGCCGCCGCTTCGGCGTCGAGATCGATCCCGGTCGCGAAGTCCTTCCGGTGCTCGGCAGCAAGGAGGGCCTGTACCACCTGATGCAGGCCTACCTCGACCCCGGGTCGTCGGTCCTCGTCCCCACGCCGTGCTATCCCGCCTACCTTGGCGCGGCACGGCTCTGCGATGCCGAGCCCGTCGAGATCCCCCTGCGCGCCGAGAACGACTTCGTCCTCGACCTGCGCGACGTCCCCGCCGACGCGGCGCGCGCGGCGTCGATGTTGATCGTGAACTCGCCGCACAATCCGACCGGCGCCGTCACCGGACGGGACGTGTGGCGCGACGTCGTCGCCTTCGCCCGTGATCACGACCTGCTCCTGGTCAGCGACATCCCCTACAGCGAGCTGGTGCTCGACGACACGGCGCCGCCGCCGAGCGTGCTCGAGTTCCCGGGGGCACGCGAGATCGCCGTCGAGCTGCAGTCGCTGAGCAAGAGCCATTCGATGGCGGGGTGGCGCGTCGGCTTCGCGGTGGGGAACGCCGAAGCGATCGGCAGCCTCGCCAAACTGAAGAGCAACGCGGACTTCGGAATGTTCCTGGCGATCCAGCACGCCGCCGCAGCCGCTCTCGACGCCAGCGAGGACACGGTGGTCATCACGCGACAGGTCTACCGCGAACGCCGCGACGCCGTGTGCGACGGACTCGACGCGATCGGCTGGCCCGTGCGTCGGCCCCGAGCGGGAATGTACGTGTGGACCCGACTCCCCGACCGGGCCGGGGACGACGACCAGGCTTTCGTCCGCGAACTCTTCGATCGCACCCGTGTCCTGCTGTCCCCGGGCAGCGGCTTCGGCGCCGCCGGGCGCGGCTGGGTCCGGATGTCCCTCGTCGGCGACGTGCCCCAGCTGCGCAGGGCCGTCCACCGGATCGGCGACTCGGGCTTGATCGGTTGAATCCGCGGCCTCAGTGGCCGGGCCATTCCATCGACGTGAGCGGGCCGTAGCCGACCACCGTCTGCTGGGCGGGGTCGAGGAGTTCCTGCGCGAGGCCGATGATCTCGTCGGACGTGACCGCATCGATGCGCTCGACGATCTCCGCGATCGGCACGAAGCGTCCGTACAGCTGTTCGCTACGGGCCAGCCGGAGGGCCTGGCTCAACACGCTCTCCATCCCCAGCACCACCGAGCTCACGAGCTGCGCTTTGTTCGATTCGAGCTCGTCCGCGTCGAGCTCACCGCGGCGCATGCGCTCGTACTCCTCGGCCACGATCGCGAGCGCACGGGCACACTTGTCGGGACTCGCCGAGAACGACGTCGCCAGCATGCCGGTGTCGCGGAAGAAGTCGCAGTAGTTGAAGATCCCGTAGGCCAGGCCCTCTTCCTCGCGAACGCGCTGGAAGAGTCGACTGCTCATGCCGCCGCCGAGCAGGTTGCTCAGCAGCGACAGTGCGTACCGGCCCGGATGATCGGTGGGCAGACCGGGAATCCCGATCTCGACGTACTGCTGGCTCAGGCCCTCGCGCCGGTGGCACCAGGTACCCGGCGTGGGCGAGGCCTCGGTGTCGACGTCACGCTCGACCTCTCCTTCGCCGAAACCGAAGGAGCGTTCCAGGAGCCGTTCGATGTCCTCGGTCAACGCACCGGCTGCACCCACGACCACGTTGCGGCCGCGATGGACGTGCTCCGCGAACTCGGTGAGTTCGTCGCGCGAGATCCCGCGCACCGATTCCTCGGTGCCCAGGATGGGGCGGCGCAAGGCGTGCTGAGGCCAGAGGTGCTCGCAGAAGCGCTCGTGGGCCACGTCGTCGGGGGTGTCGTCGGCCGAGAGGATCTCCTCGATCACCACCTGTTTCTCGAGCTCGAGCTGGTCGGGCGGGTGGATCGAGTGCTCGAGCATGTCGGCCAGGATCCCGAGCGCGTCCTCGAGCTGATCGGGCAGCACCTTGAGCGTGTAGGCCGTGTGTTCCTTCGTGGTGTAGGCGTCGAGCTGACCGCCGAGGGCCTCCATATCGCGCGCGAGTTCGAAGGCCGTCCGGTGTCGCGTGCCCTTGAACACCATGTGCTCGAGGAGGTGGCTGATCCCACCCTGGTCCTCGCGCTCGTCGCGGGTGCCGGTCCCGATCACCACGGACACACCGACCCCGTAGGTCTCGGGCAGGCTCCGGGTGAGCAACACGCTGCCGTTGTCGAGCAGGCGGCGGCGGGGAGCGGACTCGGGTCGCAGGACGGGACGTTGCACGATCACCTCGCGAGGGAGGGCCGGGGGAACGAAAGAGGGCGGGCCGGACGCGGCCCACCCTCTTCACACGGAACGCGGCGGGAGTCAGCTCCCGGCGCGCTGCGGCTTGTCGAGGAGGGCCTTGCGGCTCAGGCGGATACGGCCCTTGGCCGAGTCCACCTCGAGCACGGTCACGTCGACCGTCTCGCCCTCCTTCAACACGTCGGTCACCTTGGCGATCCGCTCGTGGGCGACCTCGCTGATGTGGAGCAGGCCCTCCTTGTTCGGGAGGATCTCCACGAAGGCACCGAAGTCGGTGATCCGCTTGATCTTCCCGTGGTAGGTCTTGCCCACCTCGGGTTCGGCCATCATGCCGGCGATCAGGTCCACACAGGCCTGACCGGCTGCCTGGTCCGGGCTCGAGACGAACACGATGCCGTCGTCGTTGACCTCGACGTTCGCGCCGGTCTCTTCCTGGATCCGCTTGATGTTCTTGCCGCCCGGACCGATCAGCTCGCCGATCTTGGTCGTCGGGATCTGGATGGTGCTGATCTTCGGTGCGAACTGGCTCAGCTGCTCACGGTGCTTCGGCATGGCCTTGGCCATCTCCGCGAGGATGTGCAGCCGCGCCTTGCGCGCGTTGTCCAGCGCCTCCTCCATGATCTCGCGGCTCAGGCCCTTGATCTTGGTGTCGAGCTGGAAGGCGGTGATGCCGTTCTCGGTGCCCGTGACCTTGAAGTCCATGTCGCCGAGGTGGTCCTCGACGCCCAGGATGTCGGTCAGGATCGCGACCTTGTCGCCTTCCTTGATCAGGCCCATGGCCACACCGGCCACCGGAGCGTGCATGGGCACGCCGGCGTCCATCATGGCCAGCGAACCGCCGCAGACCGACGCCATGGAGCTCGAGCCGTTGCTCTCCATGATGTCGCTGACGATGCGGATCGTGTAGGGGAAGTCCTCGTTCGCGGGCACCATGGGCTCGAGCGCGCGCTCGGCCAGCATGCCGTGACCGATCTCGCGTCGGCCGGCGCCGCGGAAGAAGCCGACCTCGCCCACGCTGAACGGTGGGAAGTTGTAGTGGAGCATGAAGCTCTTCCAGCTCTCGCCCTCGAGAGCGTCGATCTTCTGCTCGTCCTGCTGGGTGCCGAGCGTGACCGCGACCAGGGCCTGGGTCTCGCCGCGCGTGAACAGCGCCGAACCGTGGGCCCGCGGCAGCAGACCGCTCTCGATCTCGATCGGACGCACGTCGGTGGTGTTCCGGCCGTCGGCCCGCACGCCCTCGTCGAGGATGCGGTTGCGCATGAGCGACTTCTCGAGCTGGCCGAAGGCGGCCGAGACGGTCTTGGCCACGTCGGGACCCGAGTCCTCGGTGACGATCGCCTCGTTCACCTCGTCGCGGATCGCGTCGATCGCCGCCTGCCGCTCGTGCTTGGCCCCGATCTTCACGGCCTCGGCCAACTTGTCGGCCGCGATGCCCTGGACCTTCTCGACGATCTCCTCGTCGAGCGAGGGCGCCTCGATCTTCAGCTTCTCGGGCGCGCCCACCATCTCGACGAGCTGCTTCTGCAGGGCGTTCTGCTTGCGGATGACCTCGTGGCCGAACTCGATCGCGTCGAGCATCTCGCTCTCGCTGACCTCTTCGCAGCCGCCCTCGATCATCATGATCATGTCGTCGGAACCGGCGATGATCAGATCGAGCAGGCTCTCCTCGAGCTGCTCGAAGTTCGGGTTCGCGACGAACTCACCGTCGATCAGACCGACCCGCACGCCGCTGATGATCTCCTCGACGGGGATCCCGCTCAGTGCGAGCGCGGCCGAGGCCCCGGTGATGCTCATGACGTCCGCAGAGTGCACGCCGTCGGCACTCACGGTGTGACTCGCGAGCTGGACCTCGTGACGCATTCCCTTGGGGAACAGCGGACGGAACGGACGGTCGATCAGGCGCGCGCAGAGCGTCTCGCGGTCGGACGGACGTGCTTCACGCTTGAAGAAACCACCGGGAATCTTGCCGGCGGCGTAGGTACGCTCGCGATACTCGACGAAGAGCGGGAGGAAGTCCTTGTCGACCGGGCGCGAACCCATGCACGCGGTGACGAGGGCCATGGTGTCTCCGTGACGGATCATCACCGAACCGTCGGCTTGCTTCGCGATGCGGCCGGTCTCGATGACCAGCTCCGCACCGTTGATCTCCATCGAAACGCGCTGGGGATTGTTCAGCAACGTTGGTGTCTCCTGGCTAGATGACGCCGAGACGTCTCGTTCGCCGCGGTGATGCGCACACGCGCACCGCCGCCTCGACGTGACCGGTCGGGGCAGGGATCGTGAAGTCGAAGGGGTGGAGGAACGCGCAGCGTGCTCCGGACCGGTGGCCGCGTGGCCGGCCGGCGGATGCGATCAGCCGCGGATCCCCAGTTCCTTGATCAGGGCTCGGTAGCCTTCGATGTCCTTGGACTTCAAGTAGTTCAGAAGGCGCTTGCGCTGACCCACCATCTTGAGCAGGCCCCGGCGCGAGTGATGGTCCTTCTTGTGGACCTTGAAGTGTTCGGTGAGGTGGGCAATGCGCTCGCTGAGCAGAGCGATCTGCACCTCGGGTGAACCCGAGTCCTGGTCGTGCTTCTTGTACTTCGCGATGACCTCAGCCTTGATGGCCTTGTCGAACGCCATGATTCATCGTCCTTCCGGACCCGAAGGGCCCATGCGATGAGGGCAGACTTCCGGAGCGGGAGCCCCGGCACCACCGGCGTGAACGGATTTCTCGTTTTTTGGTGTTTCTGGACCGCTGCAGTCTAGGAACGGACCGCCATCGTGTCAACCGGCCGCCGCTTCCGGGGGGTCGAGGCGGTCGATCCGTTCGGGCCGGCCCCACCCCCCGACCGCCGCGAGGCGGGCGGGCAGGGATTCCACGTCGCGGTGGATCGCGGTGCGCAGGGCCTCGAGACCCGGGAAACGGACCTCGGGGCGGATCCGGACCGAGAGGGCCAGTTCCAGGCGCCGGTCGTACAAGTCGACCGCGCGGCCGGGGACGTGGACCTCGACCCGGGGCGGTTCGCCGTCGGCCACGGTGGGTCCCCGCCCGACGTTCGCGATCGCCGGGGTCCAGGCCGCGCCGTCCCAGCGCGTCCACCCCCCGTACACGCCCAGAGCCGGCCGCAGCCGATCCGGGGCCAGATCCAGGTTCGCGGTCGCGAAACCCAGCTGTCGACCGAGCCCCCGGCCGCGCACGACCCGACCGACGAAGAGATAGGGGTGGCCCATGAGGTCGACCGCGTGCCCGAAGTCTCCCTCGAGCAGTGCCCGGCGGATCCGCGTGCTGCTCACGGGAGCCCCGTCGATGCTCAGGCTGCCGACCTCTTCGACTCCGAAGCCCGATCGCGGAGCGATGGCGCGCACGGTGTGGGCGTTGCCACCCCGCCCCCGTCCGAAATGGACGTCGTGACCGAGCACGAAGTGCGACATCTGCAGACGCTCCTGCAGGACGTCACGCACGAAGTCCTCGAAGGGCAGTCCCGAGAGACGGGCGTCGAAGTCGAGCACCACGAGCGCATCGATTCCCGAGGCCTCGAGCAGCCGGGCCCGCTCGTCCAGGGTCGTCAGGAGTTCGGGGGCGGGCCCGCGATCGAGAAACGCGCGGGGATGCGGGTCGAAGGTGACCGCACAGCTACCGGAGATCCCGTTGCGTCGCGACGCCGCCGACAGCGCCTGCAGAACCGCCGCGTGTCCACGGTGCACACCGTCGAAGGTGCCCAGCGTGACCGCCCACCGCCCCTGGAGACGCGGCAGGTCGGCGACGGTCGTGCGCTCGTACCTCACGCGGTGACCTCCGCCGGGAGGACCACGGCCAGCCGCAGGGAGCCGTCGTCGCGGCGCACGGCGACGGCCACGAGCTCGCCCGTCACGTCGACGAGCGCGACATACGGCGCGCCCCCGGTGCCTTCCGACCAGGCGGGAGGTGGTTGGTCCCCGTGGCGGATCCGGCGGGCGTCCTCGTCGTCGAGGTGCACCTGCGGCCAGTCCCGCGCCAGCTCGACCGGTGAGCGCAGGAGTCTCCCGGCCGCGTGAGCACTCTCGATCGTGTCGAGGCCCACGGCCTCGTCGACGCTCAGGGCTCCGATCGCGGTGCGACGGAGCGCGACGAGGTGGGCGGCGCTCCCCATCGCACGCCCGAGGTCGCGCGCGAGGCTGCGGACGTAGGTCCCGGCGCTGCACCGGATCTCGAAGTCGGCGAAGGGAGGATCGAAGGAGAGCAGATCGAAGGTGTCGACGGTCACGCGCCGGGACGGGACCTCGAAGTCCTCGCCCGCGCGGACGCGATCGTAGGCGCGCCGGCCCTCGATCTTCAGCGCGCTGTGGCGGGGCGGTACCTGTTCGATGGTCCCCAGGAAACTCCGGGCCGCGGCGGCGATCTGCTCGGAGTCCGGAGGCAGTCCGGATTCCTCCACCACCACCCCGGTGGGATCGCCACTGTCCGTCTCCTGCCCGAACCGCGCGCGGGCGCGATAGGTCTTCCGTCCGGCCACAACCAGATTCAGCAGGCGCGTGGCCGGCCCGATCCCCAGGACGAGCAGCCCCGTCGCGAAGGGATCCAGAGTGCCTCCGTGACCGACGCGCCGCACGCCGAGCAGACGCCGCACCGCACGCACCGCGTCGAAGCTGGTCGGCCCCTCCGGCTTGTCGATCAGGACGATCCGCGCCGGTCCCGCGTGGCGTCGCGCACTCACGGCCGCTCCGGCGCTCCCGGGATCTCGTTGGCGATCCGATCGAGCAGTTCGGCCTCGAGGGTCTCACGCGACACGCCGTCGACACTGAAGGCCGCCGCCCGGTGGTGCCCCCCACCCCCGAAGTCGCGGGCGATGCGGTCGACACGGACCTCGGCCCCCGAACGCAGACTCACGCGCCAGCTGTCCGCGTCCACCTGCTTGAGCATCACGGCCACGGCGACGCCCTCGACGCTCGTGAGGTACGACACCAGGCCCTCGGTCTCGTCGGACGCCGCCCCCGTACGGTCGAGCAGATCGTGGTCGATCACCATGGCCGCCACGCGACCGTCGAGATGGTATCCGGTGGCCAGGAGCACCTCACCCAGCAGGTGCAGGGCCTCCGGCCTGCGGCGGTACAGCATGGTGTCGGCGATGGCCGCGGCGTCGGCCCCCTGGTCCACCAGGTCGGCGGCGGCCAGCAGGGCGTCGCGCGTGGTGTTCGCGTGGCGGAAGCCGCCCGTGTCGGTGAGAAGCCCCGCGTACAGACACGACGCCTTGTCGGCACCCAGCGGCATGTCGTGGAGCTCTCGCAGGAGCGACAGGACCATCATGGCCGTGGCGGGCGCGTCGTCCACCAGCCAGACCTCGTCGCAATCGCTCCCTCGCGGATCGAGAGGATGGTGATCGATCGCGACCACCCGATCTGCCTGCTCCAGCCGATCGTGACCTGGACCCAACCGCTCACGACGGTGGCAGTCGAAGATCAGAGCCAGATCGTAACGGGACGGATCGCCGTCGAGACGAGGGATCCGGTCGAGTCCGGTCAGTTCGCCGAGGGTACCGGGAACCTCGTCGATCGCGACCATCGCCACGTCGCGTCCGCGCTCGAGCAGGGCGAGGCCGGTGGCCACCAGACTGCCCAGGCCATCGGCATCGGGGTTCTCGTGCGTGCCCAGCAGCACCCGCTCGCTGCGCTCGAGCGAGGCCAGCACCGACTCGGGAACCGGATAGGGGAACGCGGTCAAGCCTTCCCGTCCTCGTCGTTCCCGCCCTCTTCGTTGCCGCCGGGGTCCTCGCCGGCCTCGGACTCGTCGCCGCGGTGGATGCGATCGAGGAGCTCTTCGACCCGGAAGCTGCGGTCGAGCGACTCGTCGTAGCGGAACCGGAGCTCCGGGACCTGCCGCAAGCGCGTGTTCTCGCCCACGGCCTGGCGCAGGAAACCGCGCGCTCGCTTGAGACCGGCCAGACTCGTTCGCCGTTCCTCGTCGCCGCCCAGTACCGTGTAGAAGACCTCGGCCACGGTGCGGTCGCGGTTCAACCGGACCTCGCTCACGGTGACGAAACCCACACGCGGATCGTCGACCGCCTGTGCCAGGGTCGCGGCCAACACACGGCGTAGCGTCTCCTCGAGGTGTCCGTCCCGACCCATTGCGGATCCCCGTGCGTCGCGGCCCGTGCCGGGCTCAGTGGATCTCCACGTCCCGTTCGATCATCTCGAACCGGACGTCGCCGTCGAGGAAGCGCGTGATCGCATCGACCTCGCGATCGGCGAGTCTGCCCTCGCTGGCCACCGTCACCAGACCCAGTACGGCCGTCCGCCACTCGTCCTGCGCACCGACCTCGGCCACGGCCACGTTGAAACGATTCCGCAGCCGCTCGCGCACGCTCTTCACGACCTGCCGCTTCTCCTTGATGGAGTTCGAGGCGTAGAGCCGAAGGGTCACGTGCAGGGAGACGACGATCATGGACGGGACTACATCTCCTGGGCCACCTGCTGGATCTCGAACACCTCGAGGATGTCGCCCACCTTGATGTCGTCGTACCCGCTGATCCCGATCCCGCACTCGTAGCCACTGGACACCGTGCGGGCGTCCTCCTTGAAGCGCTTGAGCGACGCGACCGTGCCCTGGTAGACCGGCACCTGGTCGCGCAGCACGCGCACGCGCGCGTTGCGCCGGATCTCGCCCTCGAGCACGTAGGAACCGGCGATCACACCGACCTTCGGCACCTTGAACAGCTCGCGCACCTGGGCCGAGCCGATCGAGACCTCCTTGTCGACCGGCGCCAGCATGCCCTTCATGGCCGCCTTCACGTCGTCGACTGCCTCGTAGATGATGTCGTAGGTCTTCAGCTCGACGTTCTGGTTCTTGGCCAGCTGCCGCGTAGCCGGATCGGGCCGCAGGTGGAAGCCGATGATGATCGCCTCGCTCGCCGCGGCCAGCATGACGTCGTTGTCGTTGATCGCGCCGACGCCGCGGTGGATGACGTTGACCTCCACCTTCTCGTTGCTCAGGTTCATCATGGCGTCGCAGACGGCCTCGACCGAACCCGACACGTCGCCCTTCACGAGCAGGTTGAGCTCGACGGCCTCCTCCGACTGCATGCGGTCGAACAGGCTCTCGAGCGTGGCCTTCTTCTTGGGCGCGTGCAGCGTCTGCTCGCGCTGGAGCACCTGACGCTTGCGCGCGATCTCCTTCGCCTCGCTGTCGGTCGGGACCACGTCCATCTGGTCGCCGGCACGCGGAACGTCACTGGCCCCCAGCACGAGGACCGGACGTGACGGACCCGCCGACTCGACCGGCTGGTCGAACTCGTCGAGCATGGCGCGGACACGGCCGTCGACCGATCCCACGACGAAGGGGTCGCCCACGTGCAGCGTGCCCCGGGTCACGAGCGCCGTGAACACGGCACCGCGCCCCATGTCCTTGCGTGCCTCGACCACGGTGGCTCGGGCACGGCCCTCGTCGACCGCCTCGAGCTCCATGATCTCGGCCTGCAACTGGACCGATTCCAGCAGGGCCTCGATGTTCGTGCCCTTCTTCGCGCTGACCTCCACCGCCTGCACGTCGCCGCCGAAGTCCTCGACCAGCACGTTGTGCTGCATCAGGGCCTGCTTGACCCCGTCGGGGTCGGCGGCCGGGAGATCGACCTTGTTGATCGCGATGATGATCGGGCAGTCCGAAGCGCGCGCGTGGTCGATGGCCTCGACCGTCTGCGGCATGACCTTGTCGTCGGCGGCGACCACCACGACCACGATGTCGGTGACCCGCGCGCCGCGCGCACGCATGGCCGTGAAGGCCTCGTGACCGGGAGTGTCGAGGAATGTGATCCTACCGCGCGCGGTCTCGACCTGGTACGCGCCGATGTGCTGCGTGATCCCGCCGGACTCGCCCGCGGTGACCTTGGTCTTGCGCAGGTAGTCGAGCAACGTGGTCTTACCGTGGTCGACATGGCCCATCACGGTCACGACCGGCGGACGCCCGTGCTTCTCTCCACCTTCGTCCTCGGTCGGGACGGCAATGTCCTCACCCGCGGCGGTGTCGAGCCAGTGGACCTCGACGTCCTCGTAGTCGGCGAGGATCATCTCGATCTGATCCCGCTCGAGACGCTGGTTCATGGTGGCCATCACGCCAAGGCTCATGAGCTTCATGATCAACTGCTGCGGCTTGGCCTCGAGCTTCTCGGCCAGCTCACCGACGGTGATGAACTCGGTGATGCGGATCTCGTTCTCCTTGGACTGCAGCGCCTCCTCGCGCGCGCGGTGACGTTCGACCTTTGCGCGCTTCTCGTCGCGGATCGACACGCGCCCACGACGGCGCCCGGGAGGACCCACCGCCTGACGACCCGGACCACCGCCCGGACCGCGATCGCGACCGCGGGACACGTTGATGCCACCGAGGGCCTTGCGGACGCTGTTGCGGATCGAGTTCGGATCGATCGGCTTCGGCGCCTCCTCGCCCCCGGCACCGACACCGGCGCCGGGCGTGGGCTTGGGCGGCACCTTGCCGGGCCGACCCCGCGGGGTCGGCGCGGGGTGCTCGCCGCGCGTCGATCGCTGCGGCTCGGGCTCGGCCATGCGCGTGCGCATGTCGTCGGCGATCCGCTCGCGGGTCTTCGCGGCTGCGCGCGCAATGGCCTTGAGATCGAGGCGCTGCTGGGTCTTGAGTGGACGCGACTCCTGCGCTTCCGAAGGACCTTCGCCCGTGCCCTGGTCCGCGGCCGCGGCGCTCTCCGACGCCACGCTACCCGCGGCGCCCGATTCGCCCGAGACCGTCTCCTCGACGACCCCCTCGTCCACGGGCTCGGCGGGGGCTCCGGGCTCCACCACCGATTCGTCCACGACCTCCGCCGGCTTGAAGGGAGTGACCTTCTGCAACTTCGGTCCTTCCTCGGCGGGCGTCGGCTCGGAGACCTCGGCGGGCTCGGCCTTCTTCGGGAGCTCGACCTTCTGCATCTTCTTCTTCGGCGCGGCCGTCTCGGCCTCCGTCGGTCCGGGCGCGGCCTCCTCGGCCTTCGCCTCGTCCTGGGCCCGGCGCCGTGCTTCTTCCTTCTCGCGCTGCTTGGCCGCGATCTTCTCGCGAGCCGACATGCGCTTCGGCTTGGACCTGGCCTTCTCGACCTCGACGCGGGCGGTCTTCTCGACCACCTTCTCGCCACGCTCCTCGAGCTGACGGAAGTGACGCTCGACCAACTCGAGGTCCTCGTCGTTGAGCACCGACATGTGTGACTTGGCCACGACCCCGAGCTCCTGCAATAGGTTGAGAATGGCCTTGCTGGTCGTGCCGTGGGCCTTCGCGATTTCGTAGACGCGGTTCTTCTCCGCCAAACCCGATCACCTCGAATCCGTCAGGTGACGCTTCAATCCGGACACGAACCCCGGTTCGTGCACCGAGACCACCGACAGTCTCTCGCGGCCGAGGGCCCCGGCGAGATCGTCGGTGTCGAGCAGCGCATCGTCGACGACCGAATCGCCGCGTGCGCGCTGGATCTTTCCCGCGAGGTCCTTCCCCGCGTCGCGAGCCAGGAGGACGACGCCCGGAGCCTCGTGGCGCAGCGCCCGGAGAACCGGGCCCGCACCGAGTCGCAGGGCTCCTGCGCGGTGCGCCAGGCCCAACAGCCCCAGCACCGCGCGACGTCGCTCGCTCTCCGCTCCGCTCATTCCTCGGACGACTCACCCCGGAAGATGTCTTCCTCGGTGAGCTTCTTCCCGTCTTCCTTCTTCTTCTCGTCGCCCTCGCCGGCCGCTGCCTGCTCGCCGAAGATGTCCTTCTCCTCGAGCTTCTTCTCGGCCTCGCCGGCCTCTTCGCCGAAGATCTCCTGGTCGAAGAAGCTCCTCGACTGCTCGGCCTTCTCCCGCTCGATCATCTCCTCGACCTGCTTGCGCAGCTCCTCGAGCGTGGCCTGGGCGGTGGCGATCAGTTCCTCCGCCTGCTCGGCCTCGAGACCCGCCAGCAACGTGAGCTGCTCGACGGTGACCGAGGCCATCTCCTCGACCGTGTCGATGCCGGCGCCCTTGATCTGGACGGCCATCTGCTCGTCGACACCCGACATGTCGCCGATGTCCATGGACAGTTCCTCGGCGATACGCTGGCGCATGTACTGCTCGCTGGCGCTCACCAGGTCGATCTTCCATCCGGTGAGCTTGCTCGCGAGGCGCACGTTCTTGCCCTCGCGGCCGATGGCCAGGCTGAGCTGGTCGTCGTCGACCACGGCCGTGACCTGCTGGGCGTCTTCCTCGGGCAGGATCTGATTGACCCGCGCCGGCGACAAGGCCCGCGTGACCAGGGTCATGGGATCCTCGCTCCAGGGCACGATGTCGATCTTCTCGCCACCGAGCTCGCGGGTCACCGCCTGCACGCGACTGCCCTTCATGCCGACGCAGCTACCGACGGCGTCGACCCGCTCGTCGTGACTGACCACGGCGATCTTGCTACGGGTCCCCGGTTCGCGGGCAACGGCCTTGATCTCGACGATGCTCTCTTCGATCTCGGGCACCTCGGCCTCGAAGAGCACGCGAAGGAAGCCCGGATGTGTCCGGCTCAGGATGACCTGCGGGCCGCGGCTGCTGTTCTGGACCTCGATGATGAAGGCCTTGATGGTCTTGCCCTGGTGGTAGTTCTCTCCGCGGATGCGCTCGCGGAACGGAAGCAGGGCCTCGATCCGGCCCAGGGTGACGTAGATGTTGCCCTTGTCGACCTGCTGGACGACGCCGACCACGACCTCACCGACCTGATCGCGGAACGTCTCGTAGACCTGGGTGCGCTCGGCGTCGCGCACCTTCTGCAGGAGGACCTGCTTGGCCACACCGATCGCGTTGCGGCCGAACTCGTTGTAGTCGAGGTAGGTCTTCACGACGTCGCCGACATCGATCTCGTCGCCGTATTCGAGCTGGGCGTCTTCGACCGAGACCTGGGTCTCGCTGTCGAGCACGCGGTCGACCACGCTCTTCCGCTGGACGATCTCGATGTCGCCGGTGTCGATGTCGACGTCGACGCTGATGTCCGCGTTGAGCCCGACCTTCTTCTTCGCCGCCGACTGCAGACCGACGACGAGACTCTCGATCAGGGTCGAGGTCTCCACGTTCTTCTCGCGGACCACGGCCTGCAGGGCCTCGACGATGTTGTAGTCCATCGACTCCACGTGACTTCTTCCTTCCGGTCCCGGCGGACGTGCTACGGGACCCAGCGGCTCAGCGTCGTTCGCTCCGGCCCCCGAAGTCCAGATCGGGGTCCAGTTTGGCGCGGCGTACCCGGTCGAGTTCGATCTCGACCTCGCCGCGCTCGGCGTCGTCGACCCGGATCCGGCCGTCTTCGTAGGCCAGCAATCGACCGCGCACCTGCTCGGTGCCGTCGTCCGGGGCGTCGGCCACCACCTTCACGATCTCGCCGACGTAGCGGCGGTAGTGGTCGGGGCGGGTCAGCTTCCGGAAGATCCCCGGGCTGCTCACCTCGATGGTGTAGCGCCCGATGAACTCCCCCGCCTCGGCCTCCTCGGCTTCGATCACCTTCGCGATCGCACGGCTCGCCCGCGAGATCTCGTCGACGGTGATGCCCCCGGTCGGCGTCACCTCTCCCTCGGCCGGCATGCGGTCGACCGCGAAGCGCAGCGTCAGGCGGTTCCCCCCGGCCAGGGTCTCGAACTCCACGAGGTCGAAGCCCAGCAGCTCGAGTTCGGGCGCCGCCAGGGCCAGCACCCGGTCGTGCACCGCTTGCCTGGCGTCCATCCTCGACTCCCCGAGCTCCGACCGGCCGCCGGATCACGACCGACGGCCCACGCCCCGCCACACCCGGGCGGAACGCGATGATTCCAGATGCCTGCGTCGGTTCCGGGCTGGCCAGGAGCCAACCCTCTCGATGACGCGGTCGGGCGACGGCGTACAGGGCCAACGCCGAACCGGTCTGGGGAGTTGGCCCGGGCGGGCCAGGAACGCGGCGGGCAAAAAAAAGAAGGGAGCGTGCCCGCCCACTTCCCAGGTGAGTGGATAGCACGGAGGGCGCCGTTTGGCAAGTTCGCAGACCGTCTCAGCCGCGCGGGATCGCCCCCGAGGCGAAGTCCAGCCAGATCAGGTGCAGGACCAGGGTCCCCATCTGGTCGAGGCTCTCGGGACTGCACTTGTCCAGGGTGTCCTGCAGGGTGTGCCAGTACGGATAGTCGAAGTCGATCAGGTTCACCGCCGGGATCCCCGCCCGCAGGAAGGGGACGTGGTCGTCGAGCACGGCCTGGCCCGCGACGGGCTCGAAGGCGGGCAGGCCCAGGCTGGCCGCCCGGCGGAAGACCAGGCGCGTGAGCTGGGGCGCCTGCCGCAACGAGTATCCCTCCATGGGGATGCGCACCCCCTTCTCGCCCACCAGATCCAACAGGATCAGGGCCGCGGGGCGATAACGCGGGAAATCCCGCACGAAACGGCGGCTGCCCACCAGGTAGTACTGGGGGTCGCCCTCCTTGCCCCAGTCCTCGGCGTCGAAGAAGAGCAGGTCGACCCCGATCGGCGGCGGGTTCTCGGCCAGGACGTCGGCCAGCGCGAGCAGCACCGCCGTCCCGCTGCCCCCGTCGTTCGCGCCGGGGATCGGCAGATGCGCCACGCTCGCACTGTCACGGTCGGCCCGCGGACGCGTGTCCCAGTGCGCGGCGACGGCGATCCGCGTGTCCAGCTCGGGCCGGAAGCTCGCCTTGATGTTGGTCAGCTGGAGTCGTTGGTCCGAATACGGATCATCCCAGACGAAACCGTGCGGAACGACCCGGTCGGCGCGATCGCGCAGGACCTCGAGCATCCAGTCCGCGCAGGCGGCGTGCCCTTCGGTTCCCGGGGCCCGCGGTCCGAACTCGAGCTGGGCCTCGAGGTATTCCCAGGCGGCGTCGCGGTCGAAGGACGGGACGGCATCGGCCGGCGCCGCCGGAGCCACGAGCAGGGCCAGGGCCAGGAGCGCGGCCCGGATCGGGGTTCGCATCGGGTGGTCTCCCGTCGATCAGAAGTTCAGGGTGGCCTCGAAGAACAGCCCCACCCGGGTGGTCGAGATGTCGGTCTGCGTGACCGTGTCGCGCGAGAAGTCGAACTGCAGCGACGCCCTCAGGTTCCGGCTGAACTGATAGCTGAACTGCGGCGAAATGCCGAACGAACGGCGCCCCTGTTCCTGGTCGCGCTCGATCAGCGTCTCGCCCGGGACCGACGGATTCGGGCGCTCGATCTCGCGGTAGGAACTCCGGGTCGAGAAGTTGGCATTGATCGTCATGTCGATGGTCGTGCCCGTTCCCTCCTGGCCGAAGCGCAGGAACGACAGGGCGCCCGTGGCGTCGAAGTTCTGCCGGACCGTCAGGTTGAACCGCAGGTTGTTCGAGAAGTTCTTCGCCTGCAGCGAACTCGACTCGTCGGTCCCGTAGGTGACGTTCAGGTTGGCGTCGAGCCCGTTCTCCAGACCCACGTTCCAACGCGGCGAGATTGTCCGCGAGATCCGCGGCGGCAACGGCGACGAGAGCGGGGCGTTGGGCCGGGTCTCGGTCTTCTTGTACGAGAAGTCCATGTTGCTCGACTGGAAGGGGTCGCCGATGGCGTCCCAGATCCCCCACTCGTGCACCCGCTGCACCCGGATGTTGTAGCTCGGCCACTCGACACTGCTGTTCGCGGTCGTGCCGGCCGGTCCGTCGCGTTCGCTCTCGGTGCGGCGGTAGCTCGCATCGACGTTGATGGTGCGGCTCAACTTGCTCTGCACGCTGAGGTTGACGGTTCGATTGGTCCGGCGGCTGCTGCTCTGGAAATCCTCGCGGATCAGGACCTTCTGGCCGGGCACGGTCACCGAGTCGATGGTCGAGGGCACTCCCGTGATCGCCGTGAAGTCGGGCTCGTCGCGGAATCCCAGGCGATAGGCCAGGTCCGCGCGTCCACCGATCTGGTTGTAGCTCGACGTCCGCTGTTGCTGCCATGTCGCATTGATGGGCCGGAGGTTCTCGTACAGGCTCACGAAGGGCAGCCGGATCTTCTTGAACAGGTCCAGGTAGTCCAGCCGGAGCAGCAGCGGAGGCTGATCGACCGCGGTGGTGTCGGCTGCCGCGACGGCCGTGGTGTCGGCGGCGGCAGCGGTGGACGTCGTGTCGCCGCTCGCGGTCGTCGGGCGGCCGGGTCGAACGGGCGGCGCCTGGCCGTCCCCCTGGTCCGCTGCAGGGTCGTCCGTCCGGTCCGGTGCCCGGTCCCGATTCGGGGCGACGTTGTACGGGCTCGCCGCCCGGTCGTCCCCCCCGTCCTGATCTTCGTCGTCTCCGGTGGGGACGAGACCGCCGAGCCACCCACCGACCGTCTTCACGGGCCCTCCCACCGTACTCAGCAGGCGCTTCAGGTCGAGGTCGCCGCGCACGTTCCAATCGGCGCTGTTGCTCACGTTCCGCACCTCGCCCGCACGGCCGATCTTGCCGTCGCCTTCCGGGACGAGCAGCGGCTCGTCCTGCTCACGCGAGGTGGCGTTCAACCGGATGCTCTCGCGCCGGTTCTCGTTGTAGCGGCCGTTGAACCCGATGGTGGGACGCGCCCACTGCAACCACCGGAACTCGGGCTTGTACTGCAGACTCAGGTTCTGGCTGAAGGTCTCCTCGGCCCCGAAGTCGATGCCGAGGAAGGTGAAGCCGCGATCGAGCAGCTGGTTGCGCCCGGAGTTGAGGACCAGACTCCCGGTGAGGCTCTGCAAGGGGGCCAGCGTCATCTGCATCTGATTGGTGTTGCGCTTGACGATGTTCGGGGTCTGCTCGATCACCTCGTCACTCTGTAGCGACTTCTGCAGCGATCTCGTCTCGCTGAACTGCCAGTTGCTGGTCACCGTGACCTGTCGCGGCAGGACCCCGAGCTCGATCCCGGTGAACGGGATCGGCAGCGCCGGCGCCCGGCGGAGCTGCAGGTCGTAGCTGTAGCGCTGGTCCGCCGACTTCGTCCGGGTCTCGCGGGTGGGGCTGAAGGTCTCCGAACGCGTGCCGTTGATCGTGTAGTTGAAGCGATCGAGGGTGTACTGGAGGATCGGGTTGTCGCTCGGTCGGGGTTTGCGGAACTGCAGGCTGAACCGTTCGGTGGTCGACTCGGTACGGAAGCTGTCCTGTTCGGCCTCGGGCAGTTCGCGGTCGCTCAACGGCTCGAACTTGGGCAGCTCCAGGCTGTTCTGCCGTTGCACCGAGATGGGGATGTCGAGACCGAAGGTCGGGATCCAGTTGCGGACGTTGCTACTCAGTCGGGCGTTCCACCGCGTCGAGTTCACACCCGAGCCGAAGTCCCGGTTCAGGCCCCGGAACTCCGCGTCGGTGCGTTGGTAGTCGACCTGCAGATCGGCCACGCCGGGGATCTGGGCGTTGACCGAGTAGCGCTGGGCCAGACCGACCTCCCGGTTCACGCCGCGCAGGCGCAGCTCGTTGAACAGGACCTCGCCCCGGTAGGACACGAGCGACGCGTCCGAGGGCGCACGCAGGCCGACGTAGAACCGTTTGACGCGTTGCAGATCGGGCCGGCCGCGCAGCGTCACCGTGTACGGCACACCGGTCCGGGTGTCGCGCACGACGGTCCGCTTCACGAGCGGGTTCTCACGCGTGGAGTCGACGACCGCCGGATCGAACAGAGGCACCCGCGCGTCGTCGGGCACGCCCTTCACCGAGGTCAGGTCCTCGATCGCCACGCTGACCTCCACCCAGTCGCCGTCGATCAACGCACTCCGCGGCACGTCGCGGAAGGGGAAGGAGATCTCGTAGTAGTTCACGGAATCCGTCCCCACCCAGTAGAAGGCCTCGAGGTCCTCCTGCGCAGGATCGAGCTCGAAGACCGATTCGTCGTCGGGGGCCGGGGCGTAGGGAAGCCTCCAGAAGAAGTTCATCTCGTCGTAGTTCAGGTAGTTCTCGCCGTTGCGCCCCGGGATCTCACGGAAAGCGCGGAACCCGAAGCCCCGATCGAGGGTGTAGGTGAGCTGCAAGGACTGCTCGAGCTCGTCCTGGTTGTTGCGCCGCACGACTTCGATCGGTGGCACGTAGGTGCCCGCGTTGTCCTTGTTGTTCAGCACGCCCAGCCGGAAGTCCTGCTGACCTCGTTCGGCCGGCTCGACGATGTCGCCGTAGGGACCGCGGACCTGATCCCCGATCCAGCGGTTGCCCAGGAAACGCATGTCGGCGAAGCGGAAGCGACGGGTGTTGGGCTCGTCGGCCTCGGCATCGGGCTCGTACCAGATGCGCAACGTGCGCACGCGCGACAGATCGGGCTGACGTCCGAAGTAGGGTGTCGTGTCGCCCTCGTCCTCCTGGCCCCGGATCAGGGTGATCGCCTCGCGCAGGTCGAGACGGTAGCGACGCCAGGTCCGACGGTCCTCGAGTGCGTCCTCGATGAAGCCGGTCAGGCCGGGCAAGGGCTGGAACTGGTTGTCGGTGAAGTCGCGGTAGATGTCGACGATCGCATTCGAGGGATCGTCGAGGTCGACACTCACCCGGAAGAAGCCGTCCTCCAGATTGAAACTACCGTCGCGATCGATGTCCTCGGTGTCGAGGCGCTGGTTGCCCTCGGTTCCGTTGACGAAGACGAATTCGCCGCGCTCGGCCCGTGCAGCGTCGTCGTCGCCGAGCTTGAAGTTGTCGCCCGCGGGATCCCCGCGCTGGGACGGACGACCCTCGACCGGACGCAGCTCGGCCGACTCCTCGGAATCGAGCAGGCCGTCGAGTCCGCGATCCTCGGTCTGGCCGTCGTCGGCCACGATCCCCAGCACCCCGTCGTTGTCCTCGTCCTCCCGGTCCTCCACGCCCAGCAGGAACGAACCGTCCTGACCCCTGCCCCAGAAGAAGTCCTCGTTGATGTACCCGAAATCGAAGTGCAGGGTCCCCGAGCGCGACGACTGGAAGGCCTCGAGTGCGCTGCCGAAGCCCGGCGGATTCGTTTCGCGGCCTTCGAAGATCTGGGCGTCGCCGGCTTCGACCCAGAACTCCAGGAACTGGGCCTGCGTGAGATCGATCTCGCCGAGCGAGCGCATGATCCCGGCGTACTCGCCCTCCTGCCAGCCGCCGACCTCGTCGGGGTCGGTGGTCGTGCTGGAATCGGCGCGGACGATCATCTCCAGCGTCGGCAGCAGATCGTTCTGCTCGAGCTCGGTCAGCGTGGGGTTGATCTGACCCTGGACCAGGCTTCCTCCGGATGCCGGACGGTGCCATCCCGCGTAGGCGCGATCCTCGGGTCCGAAGGCCTGCCGCGCCATCTCGTTGCCGGGGTCCTCGCGCAGATCGGGCCCGCGCACGGGCAGGCTCGCCCACCACCAACCCTCGCGGTTCAACGAGATCTGCACCGTCTGATCGACCTGCTCGAAGTCCTCGAGGTAGGCAATGTCACGCGTGTTCGGATTCGGAACGCTGATCGCGACCTCGGCGTTGAGGTCGAAGCTCGGGGTCCGGTCGACGTCCTGACGACTGATCATGTCGGCGACGTCGCGCAACCACTCGGGCTCGATGCGCGTCTTGGTGTTCAGGTTGCCCACGAGGTTGCGCTTCGGCTCCTCGCCCAGGCGGACCTTGGTCTGCGCGTTCGGGCGCGTCTGGTAGAGCCAGGTCGTGCTGAGCTGGGAACGACGGCCGAAGTCGATCCCGAGGTTCAGACCGCTCAGGCTGGTGCGCCCTCCCCCGAACAGGGGGTTCTGTTCGTAGCGCACCTGGATGTTGCTCTGGGCGTTCAGCTCGGCCAGGGCGTCGCCCTTCAGGTTCACCTCGCCGCTGAAGTAGTCGATGTCGTAGTCGGTCCCGCGGGTCAACACCCGTCCGTTCAGGATGACCTCTTCGCTCCCCTCGCGGATGTTGAAGGCGTTCAACCGAAGATTGCTGCTCACACCCGACTGCCGCACCACGATGTTGAAGCGGTGCAGGTCGATGCGCTCCTGGGGCGTGTTCACGACCGTGCGATACAGCCCCGGCACGCGCAGGTCGTCGTCGAGCCCGTCGACCCCGCCGTTCGTGAAGTCCTGCACGACCTCGTCGGGCATGTCGAAGGGCCGCGAGAAGGGGAACTGCAGGATGCCGCGCGACAGGTTGAACAGGCCGGTGTCGTTGATGTCGACCTGTTCGTCGGGCTGGTTCTGGCCCGAGGCGTTGCGGCGGTCGAGTCCGAAGACCTGGATCCAGCGTGTGCCCGTGGTGGGATCGCGTTCCGGGAATTCCAGCGAGTTGTCGTCGCGTTCGATCTGCAGCTCGAAGGTCTGGGGATCGATGTCCCGGCCGCGCAGGTCGTAGAAGTTGCGGAACTCGTATTCCCAGGTGAGGGCGAGGGAAGTGAAGCTCCCGTCGTCACGGACCGGATCGTCGGGGGTGCGCGGTTTCAGCAGTTTGAAGAAGTGGACGCTCGGCACGTCGGCCGTGGTCTCGTTGATCAGGTCGCCGAGATCGTTGGCGTCGCCGTCGAGATTCAGATTGGGTAGCTGCCCGGCCGTGGGATCGTTGATCGACCGGCCCACCCGGCGCACCAGCGATCCGTTCTCGTCGACGATGTCGTAGGAGACGGCCAGGACCTCGTTGTCGGTGTAGGCGCGGGCCATCTCGATCCCGATCACCTGTTCGGTCCCGAGCTGGGTCAGGGGGAACCAGTCGCCCCGTCCGCCGAGGTCGCCCGCATCCCCTCGCACCAGACGCCGCCAACGGGTTCCCGTCTGCAGCCGTCCGGTGCGGCCGTAGGTCTCGATGACGTAGGCGGCCAGCTCCTCGTCGGTCGCCTGTGGGTCCAGGCCGGGCGGGCCGACCCCGGTGCCGGCGCCGAAGCCCTCCCACCCCAGACCGGAGTCGTCGAGCACGGCGATCCCGTGGTCGACCGTGTTCTCGTCCGAGGCTCCGCTGCGGGCCAGTGTGTAGACGTCGATCGACTCGGGATCGATCCGCCAGCGGGCGTCGGGGATCCCGAACTGCTGCAGGTCGGCCCCGCTGCCGTCCAGCGGGAAGTCGGGCCGGTCGGGGAAGTAGAGCGGGAAGGGGGCGGTCAGTCGGAAGAACCGGCCACGGGAGTAGTCGACGTCGCTGATGACGATCTCTTCCTCTTCGCGGCTGCCACCGGACTGGCTGAAGGTCCGGCTCTCCTGCGTCGCCTCCTCCTTGCTCGTGAGCACGGTGTAATCGACCGGCCCCACGGCCCCCGTGAGCTTCAGGCCGAACAGGCCACCGCGGCTCGCCCCCACGCCGAGCAGTCCCGAGCCCGGCAGCGTGACGTCGATGTTCCCCGCGCGGATCGTCTGGATGATGTCGTCCTCGTCGCCCTCGAAACTCAGCCGGATCTCCGTGGACTCCGAACCGACGCGCTGGCTGTCGTGACTCACGCGGACCTTGATCTTCTCGCCCACCTGACCGTCGAGATTCACTCGCAGTGACTGCTCCAACTCCAACTGGGGAAACAAGCTCTGGCTCTGTTGGATCTCGTTCCCGATGAAGTCGTCGCGCACGGTCGACTGCCCGCCGATCCGGATGCGTTCGGTCCCCGAGATCCGGATGCTGGTGGCCTCGCCCTTGCCGATGATCCGCTCGATCGTGCGCGGAATGTTGAGGGGCAGCGTGAAGTTCAGCAGTTCCCCCTGGGATTCCCCGGCGGCCGCGCGGTTGCGCACCTGCTCGCTCCACTGGTCCTGTAGCGCCCGGCTGGCGGCCACACGCAGATGGGCGTCGAACCGATCCACGTCGACGTCGAGATCGGAGCGCGAGAAGTCCCGCTGCGACCGGAAGGCGACGCCGACGGCGTTGGTGTCGACCACGGCGCTGAACAGGGCCCTCTCGGGGATCTCGACCCGGGCGGCGATCTCCTGGTCGAAATCGTAGATCCACTCGGTCCGGGTCCTCTCCGCGTCGAAGGGGTCCCACTCGTTGCGTTCGGCCGAGCGCGCCAGGAACAGGGTCGCCAGCGAGGGCGTTGCACCGCCGGGCCGGACACCGAGACGCCGCCAGTGCTCCCGCAGGACGGCCTGCCGCGCCGTGAGCAGATCGGCGTCCTCGACGTTGCGGACGATCAGATCGAAGAGGAGGCGATCCTGTGGAAGCAGAGGGCGCCGCAGTGGGGCCCCGTCGGCGGGCTCGACGGTGGATGCGAGGAAGGCGAGCGCGACCGCGAGGAACGCCGCGGCGATCCCCGTCGGCAGCGTCGGGATGCCGCCCTGGCGCCCGGACCGACCGGGCGAATGTCCCCGTCTGGAGACGGCCACCGACCCCTCCCGTGGTCGAACCCCACCCTTTCCGGGTGGGCCGACGACCGACCGGAGCGCGGGTGGATGGTCTCTACCTGGCGGCGGGGCGCCTGCTTGTGCACCGGACCGGCCGCCCCTATGCTGCGCGAGCCGTCGAAGGAACGAACGACGTGCCTGCCCCGCCAACTGCGCGAAACGAGCCATGAAGCTCATCGATCGTCATCTGCTGGCCACGTTCGTCCCGCCGTTCCTCTTCGGGCTGTCGATCACGACCTTCCTGCTGATGATCAACGTCCTCCAGGTGTACATCAATCTGTTCCTGGAGAAGGGCATCTCGATCGTGACGGCGAGCGAGGTCCTCGTTCTCAGCCTGGGGCACACGATTGCATTGACCGTGCCCATGGCGACGCTCATCGGCGTGCTGATGGCCGTGGGGCACCTGGCGGGCGACCACGAGGTGACCGCCCTGAAGGCCTGCGGGGTGGGTCTGTACCGTCTCGCGCGGCCGCTGCTGGTCACCGGCGTGGTCCTGACCGCGGGCATGATCGCCTACAACCACTACGTGCTGCCCGACGGCAATCACCGGCTGCGCAACACCCTGTTCGAGATCCAGCAGATGCGGCCGACGCTCGAGATCCGGCCGAACACCTTCGCCGAGATCAGCGATCGCTACACCATCTTCGTGCGCTTCAAGGACGATCAGACCGGCGAGCTGCAGGACGTGGTGCTGTACCAGCGGGAGGGCCGCGGAGACCTCGCACCCGACGTGGTCGTCGCCGACCACGGTCGCCTGAAGACCCTGGGTCCCTCGCGCATCCGACTGGAACTCTTCGACGGCGAGATCCACCGCGTGCCCGATCCCGAGAATCCCTCCACCTACAATCGCACACGCTTCACGCGGCAGACCTTCATGCTGGTCCTCGAACGCGAAGAGACCCGTGTCCGCCGGGGCAACCGTCGCGGCGACCGCGAGATGGACCTGAACATGCTCGCCGCCGCCATCGCCGAGCAGGAGTCGCTCGCGGTGCAGAAGTCGGAGTCGGCGCAGAAACACCTGCGCGACGTGATCGACAAGGCCTACCTGGAGCGCGATCCGGACACCGCCCCCGAGCTCGGGGCCACCCGCACCGCGCTGGACGAATACACCCAGTGGCAGAGCCTGACCTCGTCGCGACAGCGCTCGCTGTCGCTGAACGCACAGACCCGCCAGGATCATCGGACCCGGGCCGGCAAGTACGCGGTCGAGTGGCACAAGAAGTTCTCCATACCCGTGGCTTGCGTCGTCTTCGTGGTCCTGGGCATTCCCCTGGCGGTGGTGAGCGCGCGCGGCGGGCGCGGCGTGTCGGTGGGACTGAGCCTGCTCGGGTTCATCGTCTACTACGTCTTCCTGTCCACCGGCGAGAAGATGGCCGATCGCGGGCGGGTGGACGCCTGGATCGCCATGTGGAGTCCGAACCTCGTCCTGGGCGTCGTGGGCGTCTTCCTGCTGCACCGCGCGGTGCAGGAGAACCCCACGGTGGAACTGCGGTGGCCGTCGTGGCTGCCGTCGCTGCGGAAGCGGTCGTCATGACGCTGATCGACCGGTACGTCCTGAGCACCTTCGTCCGCGTCTTCCTGTGGTCGGTCCTGGCCTTCCTGGCCGTGTTCATCCTCATGGACCTGATCGACCACATCGACGACTTCGTCGACGACGAAGCCACCCTGCTCGAGATCGGGCGCTACTACTTCTTCCGACTGCCCTACCTGATCGATTTCGTCACCCCGATCAGCATGCTGATGGCGTCGATGTTCACGGTGGGCATCCTGAGCAAGAATCGCGAGTACGCGTCGATGCTCGCCGCCGGGGTGAGCCTGCTCCGCCTGAGCCGCACGCTGCTGGTGCTGGGCGTGCTGGTGACGATCGCGGCGATCGGCTGGCGCGAGTACGTGGTCGCAGCCGCGAACCACCGGCACTACGACGTGCGCGACTACGAGATCGAGGAGAAGGAGCGCCACAACCTCAAGGGCCGCAGTGACTTCACCCATGTCGACGCATGGGGGCGCGTGTACGTCGTCCACCGCTTCCGGACACGTCCCCCCACGCTGGACCGGCTCTCGGTGCAGACCTTCACCGATTCCACGCTGGTCGAGCGGATCGACGCCCGGCGGGCCCTCTGGCAGGAGAACCACTGGGAGCTGCGCGACGGTTCGATCCGCCGCTTCGCCCCCGACGGCACCGAGTCGATCGAGCGATTCACCTCGCGCCGGCTCGAGGGGCCGGTCGAGAAACCCAGCGAGCTGTCGCGGCGCCGGATCAAGCACGAGGAAATGAACTGGAGGCAGTTGCGGGACTTCGCGAACTGGGTCGATCGCACGGGCGGGGATTCCACGCAGTATCGGGCCGAGATGGCCCACAAGATCAGCTTTCCCGTGATCAACCTGCTCGTCGTGATCCTGGGCCTCGCCATCGGAGCCGCGAGGCGCCGGACCAATCTCTGGGCCGGTTTCGGCCTGACTGTCGCCCTGGCCTTCGGCTACTACCTGATGATGGACTTCGGCCTCGAGCTCGGCCGGGGCGGGAAGGTGCCGATCTGGGCCTCGGCCTGGACCGGGAACATCGTCTACGCAGTGACCGGAACGTGGCTGTTCGTGCGAGCCAACCGATGAAAAGAGAGTCCCTTGCCCCTTGCGCGGGCACGCGATACCCTGCATTTTCCGCTCGTCGAGCGCTCCGTCCCGGCGCCGGTCCGCGGGCCTGATTCCGGTCGTCCGAACCGGCACGAGGTCGAGCGCCGCCGGGTCCGAGTCCGCTCTCGCCGTTCGACCGCGGAGCCCGTTGCTGCCGCGTCACCCCATCGGGAGATTTCGCCGATGATCCGCTGCTCTCGTCGCGGGGCCGACCTCGCACGGTCGCTCCTGTTCGTCGCCCTCGTGCTGCCCCTGCCCTTCCTGGGCACCGGCTGTGAAGAGGACACCAAGCCCTACATCACGAAATTGTCGGCCAACCCGCTGTGCGGGGCCATGACCGTGCAGGAACCCGACTCGACCCTGGGGCTGGAGGTCTCGTTCTTCGCACGGGCCAGCAGCGGCAACCGCTTCGACGATCCCACGGGCGCCAACTCGGCGCTCGACTGGTTCTGGGACTTCGACGGCGACGGACGGGTCGACGCCGAGAACGTGGTCGAACCCCGTTTCGTGTACGACCGCGTGGGTGACTACGAGGCCAGCCTGACGGTGCAGGACGACGACGGCGACACCGACACCCGCACCCTCCTGGTGCAGGTCCGCGGTCGGTCGAACGAGCTCGACATCCTCGACTTCGAGGCCGAGGTCCGCACCGGGTTGCGCTTCGACGAGAGCCTGCCGGAGAACACGGGGCTCGATCCCGAGGGCGAAGAGCGTCCGATCGAGGTGATTCCCCTCCGCGATCGCGTCGTGCTGTCGACCCAGCCCGAGTTCGAGGGATGGCAGGCGACCTTCGACGGAATCCTGCGTCCGACCTGCGAGATCACCGACATCTTCGCCCAGTACGACTGGGAGTGGGGCTTCGACACCGGAGATGTACGACCCGACCAGAACCCGGTCACCCTGAGCTTCGACGTCGACCAACGCGGTGACGTCTCGGGGGTCGTGAGCGTCACCGAGGTCGTCACCGGAGTCCGCAGGACCGACACCATCACGAGCACGCTGCCGGTGGGCGGTGCGCTCACCAACCCCGTCTTCGCCTACGTCGCGCCCGGGGCGCCCGATTCGATCGACGTACGGGGCTACTACCTCGACGGCGCGAACGAGGTCTCGGTCCGGATCGAGTACGATCCCGGCCTGACCCTCGACCGCGTCGAGCTGAACAGCCCGCTGATCGACCAGGGCTTCTCGGGCACCAGCGAGACCGAGGAGAACTTCGTCGACATCCGCTTCGAGTCCGACACGGCCCTGGACGATCCGTCCGCCGAGATCCAGATCGCCCGGCTCTACTTCACCAACGCCCCCGACACGCTCTCGGTCCCGCAGATCCGACCGATCCGCCTGCGCGAGTTCACGGCCGTGCGCGACACCACCGTCGCCCCGACCAGCACGCGCGACGCCTTCCTGGTGCACGACGTCGCCGACTGCAACGGCAACCGTCTGGGCGACACCATGGAACTCCTGGCCCGCGAGAGCTTCGTCGACCGTTCCGGCGACGGCGTTCTCGACTATTGCGCCGACTGCAACGACAACGGCAGGAAGGACGGCGCCGAGATCGCTGACGAAGCCACCGTCGACATCGACATCAACGGCATCCCCGACGAGTGCGACTGCAACAGCGACGGTGAGTACGACGAGCTGCAGCTCGCGAGTGGCGACGTCGACGACGAAGACCAGAACAATCTGCCCGACGACTGCGACTGCGACTGGAACGGCGTCGCCGACCTGGTCGAGATCCGCCAGGACCCGAGCTTCGAGCTCGTCCTCTGGCGGAACCTGCCGCAGGACCAGCAGGATCTCGTGACCGTGCCGCACAACGAGGCCTTCGGCTACACCAGCGATCTCGACCAGTTCGCCGGAGAATCGAACGGCGTGCTCGACTTCTGCGAGGACTGCGACGACAACGGCGTGCTCGACTTCCTGCAGTACACGGTGGGCCTCCCCCCCGAAGACGGCGGCTTCGATCCCGACCGCCGTCGGGTCGACGTCGACGCCAACGGCGTCCTCGACGAGTGCGACTGCAACGGCAACGGACGCTTCGACCGCGGAGAGATCGAGCGTGGCTTCGTCACCGCCAGCGACGGCGAGCTGATCGACGACTGCGACTGCAACGACAACCAGACCGCCGATCTGGTCGACATCGGCGACGCGATCACCGAGGTCGAGAACCGCGACGGGACCATCGTCTACACCAGCACCCTCGACGCGAACCGTGACCAGGTCATCGACGCCTGCGCCGACTGCAACGAGAACGGCACGCCCGACGGTGACGACTTCGCCGCGGGCGGCCCGCTGCTCGACGTCGATTCGAACGGGCTGCTCGACGAGTGCGATTGCAACAGCGACGAGATCTACGATCCGCCGCTCGACCCGACCACGAACGATCTCGACCAGAACGGTGTGTTCGACCTCTGCGACTGCGATCGCAACGCCGTTCCCGACCTCGACCAGATCGCCGACGCGATCACCGACTTCACCGTCGGCCCCGACGGCCGCCTCGCCTCGTACGTGAGCGAGGAGGACCAGATCACCCTGATCGACTTCAACGAAGAGGACAGCGGCGACTTCATCCCCTTGGAGCTCGAGGCCGGGCCCGACCAGATCCCTGATCTGTGCCAGGACTGCAACGCGAACGGTGTTCCCGATCGCAACGAGACCTTCGAGGACATCGAGAACCTCGGTCCGAACCGCTCCGACCTCGACCGTGACGGCCTGCTCGACGAGTGCGACTGCAACCTCAACGGCGACTTCGACGTGGTGGAGATCACGCTCGATCCCGCGCTCGACGGCGACGGTGACGAAGTCATCGACGACTGCGACTGCAACGAGAACGGTCGCCTGGACATCGTCGAGATCCAGGAGTTCGCGATCTTCGACCAGGCCACCGGGATCTACCTCCGAGCGGAGGGAACCAACGACCTCGGTCAGGACATCATCGACGCCAACGGCAACGGCGTGCTCGACCAGTGCGAGGAACAGGCGGCGGCCGATCAGCTGCTGGCTCCGATCAACGGACGGGTCGTCGGCTCGGATCGCTAGGCCCCGACCCCGACCCCACCGCTGTTCACGGAAGAGGGGCCCCGGCATCACGCCGGGGCCCCCTTCTTCGTCTCCCACCTCCGGCCGATCGCCGGGCGATCAGAGGCCCAGGTACTGCTTCACGTCGTCGACGCGATCGAGGCGCTCCCACGTGAAGGCGTCGTCGCTACCCGGCCGGCCGAAGTGACCGTAGGCCGCGGTGCGCCGGTACATCGGGCGCTTGAGGTCCAGCGAAGTGATGATCCCGTTCGGCGTCAGCTTCCAGAGCTCCCGGACACAGGCCTCGATCTTCTCCTCGTCGGCCCGGGCCGTCCCGAAGCTCTCGACGCGCACCGACACCGGCTCGGCCACGCCGATGGCGTAGGCCAGCTGTACCTCGATGCGGTCGGCGGCGCCGGCGGCCACGAGGTTCTTGGCCACGTGGCGCGCCGCGTAGCAAGCGGAGCGATCGACCTTGCTCGGGTCCTTGCCGCTGAAGGCGCCCCCACCGTGGCGGCCCATGCCCCCGTAGGTGTCGACGATGATCTTGCGCCCGGTCAGCCCGGCATCGGCCTGGGGACCGCCCAGCACGAAGCGGCCGGTCGGGTTCACATGGATCCGCGTGGTGTCCATGGAGTACTCGAGGCCACTGTCGTCGAGAACGGGTCGGACCACGGCCGCCACCATGTCCTCGCGGATGCGATCGAGCTTGGCGGCCTCATCGTGCTGGGTCGAGAGCACCACGGTGTGGCAACGAACGGCCCGCTCGCCATCGTACTCGACGGTCACCTGGGTCTTGCCGTCCGGGCGCAGGTAGGGATGACGGCCATCCTTGCGGACCTCCGCCAGACGCTGCGACATGCGGTGCGCCAGGTGGATCGGCATGGGCATGTACGCATCGGTCTCGGTGGTCGCGTAGCCGAACATCATGCCCTGGTCGCCGGCGCCCTGCTCCTCGGGGCTCTCGCGATCGACGCCCTGGGCGATGTCGCCGCTCTGCTCGTCGATCGAGGTCATGACGGCGCAGGTCTCGTAGTCGAAGCCGTAGGAGGCGTCCGTGTAGCCGATCGCCTTGATGGTGCCGCGCACGAGCTTCGGAATGTCCACGTAGGTGTTGGTGGAGATCTCACCGGCGAGCAGCGCCAGGCCCGTGGTCACCATCGTCTCGCAGGCCACGCGCCCGTTCGGGTCGGCCTCGAGGATCGCATCGACCACGGTGTCGGAGATCGCGTCCGCGACCTTGTCGGGGTGACCCTCGGTCACCGATTCCGACGTGAACAACTGCTTCTCGGACATACTTCGATTCCTCCACCAGGTTGAGACCGGTTGTGACGGGACCCGGCTGGGTACGCGGAACGGGGCATCGGAACCCCTGTCCGCACCGGACGTGAAGAGAAAATGCTAGCACCTGGACCCCGGGCTGGCAATCGAACGGCGGGCCGCGCACGGGATCAGGGGCGGCCGAGACGATCCTTCAGAGTATCGATGGCCGACACGGGCATGGGATCCACTTCGTGGTGTGACGCCAGGGCCACGGACAATGCGTCACCCCACTGGACCGACTCCAGGCAGCGCGCGAGCGGAGCACCGTCTTGCACCGAGACCTCGCCCCAGTGCGCGACACGGTCCGCGAGCACCTCGCGGGTGATCTCGAAACGACGCGCCACCCGTGGATGCTCTCCGGGATCGCGCAGAGCGACGACGACGGCCTCGGACCGCACGGACGTCGCATGCCCCCATCCCACGATCTCGTTGTGATCGAGCTCCGGGAGTTCTGCGGTCGACACGAGCATCTTCGAGTTCTCGTTCAGCTGGGCCCGGAGTCGCCGCATGGATGCGATCGCGACCGGTGCCCCGGCGTAGACCACGGGCAGGCGGCCGCTCAAGCGCTCGGCCCAGCCGGACACCGAGTCGTCGCCGGGGGCGTCACCGTCGAGGCCGTGACGCCGCACGCCGTCGTCGAGCCGACCGGCGGCCTCCTCCACCTGCGCGGTCAGGTCCCCGACCATCCCCGCACGCTGCAGGATTCCGCAGAGAAGACCGACACCGTGACCCAGACTGGCGCGAGGAGGCAGGCCACCGGGAATCGGCAGGACGGGAACGTCGGCGGCCTCGGCCAGCTCGGCCAGGCGTCCGCCCGAACCCAGCGCCACGGCCCGGTCCGCGTGCTCGCCCTCGAGCACCGCTTCGAAGGACGAGAGGGTCTCTTCGGTGTTGCCGGAATAGCTGCTGAACACCAGCAGATCGCGATCGCGCAGAGGGAAGGGGGGAGCGTAGGTCCGCACGATCCGCAGATCGAAAGTGCCGGCAGCCAGGCTCCCACCCACCACCTCGGCCGCGGCCGCGCTGCCACCCATGCCGAACACCACGACGCGATCGGCGTCGGTCGGAATCACGACGTCGTGACCGCACGCAATGGCGTACGAGCTGCGGAGCTGCTCACCCAGGCGCGCCACCAACGCCGCCATCTCGCGGACTCCCGCGCGGGTCATGTCCATGGAGATCCTCCCCGTCGGTCGTGGACCGATCACTCCTGATCGGATCCGAGGAAATCGCGCAGACGCTCGTGCGCGCGGGTCCGCAGGTAGCGGTCGACCTCCGCGGTCGTCGAGAGCTGCGCCACGTCCTCGGCCCAACCCCGCACCTGCTCGTAGCTCACGCTGCGGATCGCCTTCTTCACCAGCGGCACGGCTGCCGCATGGGTACTGAGCTCGTCGATGCCGATGCCCACCAAGAGCAGGGCGTGCAGCGGATTCGCCCCCATCTCTCCACAGCAACCGACCCAGATCCCGGCGTCGTGCGCGGCCCGTACGGTGTCGCGGATGGCCCGCAGGACCGCCGGGTGGTGTGCCTGCGCCAGATGGGCGACCCGTGCATTCGTGCGGTCGACCGCGAGCAGGTACTGCGTCAGGTCGTTCGTCCCGATGCTGAAGAAGTCGCACTCGCGCGCGAGCTCCGGTGCCATGGCGACCGCCGACGGCGTCTCGATCATGATCCCGAGCTCGAGTTCGGCGTCGAATTCGTGGCCCTCGCGGTGCAGCACGTCACGCACGGCCGCCGCCTCGCTCTGGAAGGCCCGCAGTTCCTCGAGGTCGCACACCATGGGGAACATGATCTTCATGCTGCCGTAGCGACTCGCCCGGTACAGGGCCCGCAGCTGCGTGTGCAGGATTTCGGGGTGGCTCAGCAGGAAACGGGCACCGCGGAGACCGAGGAAGGGATTGTACTCCCGCATGCCTCCCATGGCCGCGAGCAGCTTGTCGCCCCCGACGTCGAGCGCGCGGAAGATCACGGGTGCGTCGCCCACGCGTTCGAGCAGGTCACGGTAGCTGGCGACCTGCTCCTCCTCGCTCGGCAGGTGCGACGTCGACAGGTAGAAGTACTCGGTGCGCACCAGTCCGATCCCACGCGCGCCGTTCGCCAACGCCAGATCGACCTCCTGCGGCAACTCGATGTTCGCCGACAACTCCACGCGGCGGCCGTCGGTGGTCTCGGCTGCGACGTCGCGGATCCGGAGCAGCCGCTCCTCGGCCTGCCGCCGGCGACGGATGCGAACCTCGAAACGCCGCAGCGTCGCTGCGTCCGGGTCGACCATGACCTCACCCGTGGCCCCGTCGATGGCCAGGTCGACACCGTCCTCGACGCGACCGCTGAAGTCACGGAGACCGACCACGGCGGGCACGCCCAGACTGCGCGCGATGATGGCGGTGTGCCCGGTGTGCCCCCCCTCGTCCACGCAGAAGCCGCGCACATGGGCGAGGTCCAGGGCTGCCGTCTCGCTCGGGGTGAGTTGGGGCGTGACCAGGATGCACGCTTCGTCGAGCTGCGGAACGGGATCACTGCCCCCGGTGAGGGCGCGGACGACGCGCTGCTCGACGTCGCGGAAGTCGGTCATGCGCTCGCGGAACAGGCCATCGCCGCGCAGGTCGAGCGGAATCAGGGCCTCGGCCATGGCCCGGGTGAAGGCGGCTTCGGCCGACAGCCGCTCCGACTCGATCGCGCGGTCGACGACCGACAGGAAGTCCTCGTCCTCGAGGATCAGCAGCTGCGCGTCCAGGATCTGCGCCTGTTCCTCACCGAGCTGCTGGCGCAGTTGTGAGCGGAGCGAACTCAGCTCGGCGCGGGTCATCTCGAGGGCCCGTTCGAGGCGCTCTCTCTCGTGTGCTGCGTCCCCACCGGGGGGCGTACGCCAGTCGACGCGCAACGCGGCGCGACGCCAGGTCTTCGCCGGAGCGATCACGAGTCCCGGAGACGCACTGATTCCTCGCCAGCGCTGCACCTCAGGCCTCCTCGGCCAACTCGACCTCGATGAGATGGACGAGGGCATCGAGCGCCTCCGCCTCGTCGGGCCCCACGGCGATCACGTCGATCGGATCCCGATGCCTCGCGACCAGCGAGGCCAGGCCCAGGATGCTCTTGGCGTTCGTCTCCACGCCGCTGTAGGCGATCCGGATGTCGCACTCGAACTGCTTGGCCACCTGGACGATGCGGCTCGCCGCCCGCAGGTGGAGTCCCACCGGATCTCCGATGTGCGCCGTTCTCAGAGCCATGGCCCGGCTTCCCCCGTCCTCAACCTTGGAGCCGGGTGACGGCCCACACGAGCAACCCCACGCTCAGCAGAGCCCACTCGGGGCCCGAACGCTTCCAGGCGAGCACGGCGACCATCGCCGTGGCTCCGGCGGTCGACAGGGGGAACTCCGCAATCGTCGGTCCCGCGCCGCTGCCGAGCAGCGAGGCCGCGAGGACACCGGCACCGACCGCCCCGGCGCGACGGAAACGATCCGCCAGGGCGTGGAGCGGGAGCCGGCGCAACGCCAGTCCGATCGCCGGACCCTGGACGTACCCCCAACGCAGACCCCAGTGACGCAACCACCCTTGTCCGATCCCCAGCACCGCCCACGCGACCAGCGCGGCCCACGGGCCGGCCCAGAGAGCGGCGACCGCGGCCCACACCATCACCGCGGGGCGCAGTCCCGTCCACACGAGTCGGTCGCCGAGTGCGCCGAGCGTGCTCGGCAGGGTCTCGGTGAGCGCCCGCGCAAGATCCCGATTCCCCTGCTCGTCGACGGCGACCCGCGCACCCGCGAGAACGCCGAACAGGAAGGGATTCGTGTTCACGACCCCCGGCTCGGCCCGGACCCAGTCCGCATCGGGTCGGGCCGCCTCCTCGCGGGTGGGCTCGAGGGCGACGATCCAGCCCAGCCACTGCCGCCGCGACGGCGAGAAGCTGCCCTGGACGCTCCAGAGCCTCCACCACGAGATGGCTGCCATCCCGGACCGGCCCCGTCGCATCACGACGGCACCTCCGTGCCGAGGACCAGGAGGGCCAGTCCCACCGCGAACCCGAGCAGGAGTGCCGACCACTGGTGGCGAGCACGACCCAGGTCGCCGTGAAAGCGCCAGAGTAAGGGCAAGAGGGCGATGGGCGCCAGTTCCCAGAATCGCGCCAGCGCGGTGACTTCGGCCGTGTCCAGGCGGGGCACGAGCAGATCGAGGAATGCTCCTCCGACCGGAACGGCTGCCCCGACGACCAGGCCCCCACGCAACGCGTGGAGGGCGGTGCAGCGCAGGTGCAGCGCGGTGGGCCCGACGGAGGTCTCGTCGGTCTCGCGCCAGTCCTCGACCCACCGACCGACCATCGCCCGGGTCGTTCCGACGATACGTCCGGCGAGGTGAGCCAGTGCGACCGACAGGAGCAGGGCCAGGGCCCATCGTTCCGGCCCGGCATCGGGACCCGCCCACCAGGGAGCGGCCACCGCGGCCGAGGTCCAGTCCCGGACCCGTTGCTCTCCCACCGGGATCCGGGCCACCGAGAGCAGGAGCAGGCCGATCCCGAGCCAGACGCCCTGGCCCGGCACACCGGCGATCCAGGCCGACAGACACGCCGCGACGAAGGGATTGGCGAGAGCGGTCTGTCCGAATGCGGTGCGATCGAGTCCCGCCAGCGCACCCAGGGCAGCGGCCGCGATCAAGGCGAAGTCCCCGTGTCCCCGAGCACGGTCTCGGCACCGACCTCTGCCGCTCCGGGGACGGACTGGAAGGCCACCCGACAACCGGCCCGGATCAACGCGACCAGGTCGTTGCGGTCCGCCTCGGTCAGGTGGAACCCCTCGACGACCTCGACCGCACCGGGGCGGCGATGCAAGCCCCCGACGACGACACGATCGATCCCGGAACCGGACTCGACGAGGGTGCGCATGGTTGCACAGTCGCGGGTGAGCAGGATCGTCACGGCGTTCTCACCGACGTCCGACAACGCCTGCAGCCGCGCCGGGCAGCGCGCGGGCTCGAGGAACTCGACTTCGATGTCGGGTGGGACCGCGGCGGCGAAGAGCGATTGCCGAACCGAGTCCCGCGAGACCACGTCGTCGCAGACGAGGATCCTGCGGCCCCCGAGCGGCTCGCAGCAACCGACGATCACCTGACCGTGTACCAGACGGTCGTCGATCCGCGCCATGAGCAGGGTCATCGCTCATCCCCCTCTGTCGTCGACCTCGAGCAGGGCCACCGCGTTGTGCGCTCGATCGAGCAGTCGTGACAGCAGATCGTCGGGACCGACCTGACCGTGATGACTGAGATAGGTCAGGACCATGGGCAGGTTGGCACCGGCGAGGAGCCAGGTTCCAGGGCGCCCCGTGGCGGCCGCCCGGGCCGCGACTCCACAACTCCCGCCCCCGACGTCGACCATGATCAGCGCCGGACCCGGCTCCCGGTCGAGCCATCCACGGATCGCGGCCACCAGGTCCTCGAGTCCGAGCGACGCGTTGCTCAACACCGAGATCGGGGCCTCGACGGCGTAGATCAGGCGCGCACTCTCGAGGAGGGCGTCCCCGAGCTCACCGTGGGTCACCAGGAGTGCGCGCATCGCGAGGGCGTGGCGAGGGGTGGGGGCGTGGGAGTCACTCGGGGTCGTGTTCCAGGTACCGCTTCGTGAATCCCTGTTCGGACATGGTCTCGATCAGCTTTCGGTTGAAGTCCTCGGCCGAATCGATTCCGTAGGTCTTCAGCATGAAATCTAGCGCAATGACCTCGGCGATCACAGTGTTGTTCTTCCCGGGGAAGATCGGGGCCGTGACCCGGGGAATCCTCACACCCAGGATCTCGGTGGAGTCGCGATCGAGACCGTGCCGGTCGTAGTCCTTGGTCTCGCTCCATTCCTCGAGCGCGAGCTCGACCTCGATCCGCTTCTGCATGCGGATGGCGCGGACACCGAAGAGCGGGAACACGTCGATCACGCCGAGTCCGCGGATCTCCATGAGGTGTTCGACGTTGTCGCGGCTCCGCCCCATGAGCACGTCGCGCGAGGTCCGCCGGATCACCACGATGTCGTCGGCGACCAGACGGTGCCCGCGCTCGACCAGGTCGAGCGCCGTCTCGCTCTTGCCGATTCCGCTCGGGCCGGTGACGAGCACACCCACGCCGTAGACGTCGACCAGCGTGGCGTGGCGGGTGGTCTTCGGGGCGAAGAAGCGCGCGAGCACGTCGCGCACCGCGGTGCTGAGCTCGTCGGTCGCCAGATCGACGATGGCCAGCGGCACGCGATGGCGCAGGGCCGACTCGACCAGGCCGGAGCCGGCGGGCAAGCCCTTGGCCACGAAGATCCCCGGCAGGTCGAGGGAGAACACCCGCTCGAGCGCCTGACGCTCCAGCTCGGGGTCGAGTGTGCGGAGGTATCCCATCTCGGTCTCGCCGAAGACCTGGATCCGCTCTCGATGGAACCCCTCGACGTAGCCCATGAGAGCCATGCCGGGACGATGGATGTCGAGATGGGAGACGGTTGGTGTCTCCGGACCGGAGTCGGTGAGCGCCTCCACCTCGGCCACGTGGCGGAGACGCTCGACGACCGCTTCGAAGGGAACGCTGTGTTCCGGGTCGTGGGAGGTCATGCGGGGACTCAGCGGTCGATCTCGTCCTCGTCGGGCTCGCTCGCGGCCTCGGACGCGAGCGTGGCCTCGAGGGCGTTCGCGGAGTTCATGCCCGACGCGTCCGGCGCCTTGCGGCGATCCTCGCGCTTGCTCTTGTACCGACGCAACTGCTTCTCGAGAGCTGCGCTGGCCTGGTCCACGGAGTTCAGCATGTCTTCGCTGCTGGCCTTCGCGTGGAAGTCCTTCCCCATGACGTGCAGATGGACCTCGCAGACGAGGTCGAGATTCTCCTCCGAGAGGGTGTACCGCACGCGATCGACGTCGGCGTACTTCAGGAGCTTCTGCGACTTGTCCTCTATGGTTTCGCGAACGCGGGCGGTGGGCTTGTAATTGCGGGGCTGAATGTCCAGGTGCACCGGAATCCCTCCTGGAGTGACGACCCTGCGCTCGGGCCGCCGGGTTCGGGTCTGCGGTCGACCTTACCGTTCCGTCCCGACCGGAGCCAGCCCTTTCGGGGCCGGGTCACGAAGTCGAGCGAGGCGGCGGCTCGGTGCCGAGATCAGTAGGTCTTGCGCATCCGAGCAGGCAGGATGTTGAGCTGCTCGCGATACTTCGCGACCGTCCGCCGGGCGATGTTCAGACCCTCGGCCTTGAGCATGTCCACGATCTTCTGGTCGCTCATGGGCTTTGCCTTGTCCTCCTTCTCGATGATCTCACGGATCCGGGTTTTTGCCGCCTTCGACGACATGCTGTCGCCGTCGTCGGTGTCGAGGGACGAACTGAAGAAGTACTTGAGCTCGAAGACCCCGCGCGGGGTCTGCACGTACTTGTTCGTCGTCACGCGACTGACCGTCGACTCGTGCATGCCGATCCGGTTGGCGACCTGTTGGAGGGTCAGCGGCTTCAGCGCCACCGGACCCTTGTCGAAGAAGTCCCGCTGTTCCTCGACGATGCTCTGCATGACCTTGACGATCGTACGACGGCGCTGCTCGATGGTCTGGATCAGCCAGCGCGCGCTCTGCAACTTGTCGACGATGAACTTGCGGGTCTCG
>DATFKK010000143.1 GCA_035268685.1 Candidatus Krumholzibacteriia bacterium
CGCGATGCCACCGCGGTGGTGTTCGACCTCGACGGCGCGAACGGAGTCTTCTTCGAATCCACATCGCCCGACAGTACGGCGGGTCCGGTGCTCGAGGCACTGACCTTCCGCAACGGCGACCGCGCGGTCGAGGTGCGCGGCATTCCGCCGTTCGTGGAGCCGGCCGATCCGACCTCGGCCACGATCACCAGCTGCCGCTTCGAGTCGAACGCGGTCGGCGTGGAAGGATTCTGGAGCACGCTCGCGCTGCGGTCGTCGGTCTTCGTGGGCAACACCACGGCGGGGGTGCGTGCCGACGCCGCGGGCGTCGACGACCAGGACGGCGTGTACCGGGGCAACGCCACGGGCATCCGCAGCGTGGAGTTCGCCTTCGAGTCGTGGGAACGGTTGCAGGTCGCGAACGCCGACGTGGTGGCCAACGACACGGGGATCTCGCTCGTCTCGGCGGGCAGCACGTCGCTGATCGCGTCGTGCCGCGTGGATTCGAACACCACGCGGGGGCTCGCGCTGTCGGCCGACTCGTCGGACACGGTGCGCGTGCGCGACACCGAGCTGCGCGGCAACGCCACGGGCGTCGTCACCGAGACCTTCGTGCGCCTGGTGGTGGAGGACTCGCGGATCCTCGACGGAACGGGCGACGGGTTGCAGGCCGGCGCGTCGGTGCCCTTCCGGCTCGAGCGCACGGCGATCGCGCGCAACCAGGGCTGGGGGGTGACCACGGGCACGGGCGGCCTGCCGCGCACGGGCAACCACAAGCGCACGACCATCGACGACGGCGACGACGCCACCCGCGTGCTCGACTGCGAGATCGTCGACAACGCCGCGGGCGGCCTGAAGACCGCATCACCGCTCGTGCTCGTCCGCGACACCGTGGTCGCGCGCAACGGCGGGCGAGGGCTCGAGGCCGTTCCCACGTCGCAGCCCTCGAGCCTCGACGTGGTCCGCGCGACTTTCGTCGCCAACGCCGCGGCGGCCGTGTTCGCCGACCACGACTCGGTCACGGTGGCCAACACGATCGTGGTGACGAACACCGGGGCGGCCTACGAGTCGTCGGTGGGCACGGTGCCGGTGGTCACGTGCACGAACGTGTTCGACAACGGCAGCGACTACACGGGCCCGCTCGACGGACTGCTCGGAGAGAGCGGCAACATCAGCGTCGACCCGATCTTCTGCGATCCGAACGGCGGCAGCTACACGCTCGTGTCGATCTCGCCGTGCCTGCCGGATTCGCCGACGGGCGACCCGGCTTGCGGGCGGATCGGCGCGCGCGGGCAGGGATGTGCCGCCGAACCGATCATCGCGGCGGTTGAGGACATTCCGGCCGACCAGGGAGGACGGGTGCGGGTCACCTGGAGTGCCAGCGCCTTCGACACCCTCGGCTTCGACGTCACGGTCACCGGCTACGGCGTGTACCGGCGTCAGGACGCGCCCACGAAGACGGCGCCGGAGGGTCGTCCCAAACTGCTGGGCTGGGACTTCGTGGCCACCGTTCCCGCCCGCGGCGACCAGGGCTACCAGCTCGTGGCCGATACGCTGTGCGACTCGACGATCGTCGACGGCGACTGCTGGTCGGCCTTCTTCGTCTCGGCGATGACCGACGATCCCTTCGTGTTCTTCGACTCGCCGGTCGACAGTGGCTACTCCACCGACGACCTCTCGCCCGAGGCGCCCGGCCAGCTGGTGGTGTCGTACACGGGCGACGGCAACCAGTTGTCGTGGAACCCGTCGACGTCGACCGACCTGGGCGGCTACGTCGTGTTCCGCACCGACGACGCGGCCGCCGTACCCGACCCGGGTGCCGCACCGCTGGTGACCACCGTGCTGCCGGCCTTCGCCGACACCGACTTCGGGGGAGCCAGTCCGTGGGCATACCGCTACTGGGTGGCGGCCACGGACTTCGCGGGCAACCTCAGTGCGCTGGTGCTTCCGGTGACGACCACCGACACACCGGCCGCGCCGATCGGAGCGGTCGACCTACGACCCAACGTGCCCAATCCCTTCAACCCGGCCACCACGCTGCACTTCTCGACGGTGCGCACCGGCCGGGTACGGTTGACGATCTACGACTCCGCCGGCCGCAGGGTGCGCACGCTGGTCGACGGACGTCTGGAGGCCGGCCACCACGAACGACGGTGGGACGGCAGCGACGACACGGGCACGCCGGTGGCGAGCGGGGTCTACCGCGCCCGTCTGCAGGCGAACGGCCGCACGCTCTCGCGCTCCATGCTGTTGCTGGAGTGACGGGCGCCGATCAACCGCCGGCGCGTCTGGCGTCGTGGCCGCGCGCGCGGAGTTCGTCGACGACGAGCTCGACGTGGTCGCCCTGGATCTCGATGCGGCCGTCCTTGGCGGTGCCGCCGCTGCCGCAGCGCTGCTTCAGCTCCTTGGCCAGTGCGGCCAGGGCGAAGGGATCGAGCGCCACGCTCTCGATCACGGTCACGGTCTTGCCCTTGCGTCCCTTCGACTCGCGGCGCACGCGCACGCGGCCGTCGCCGGTGACCGCGCCGGCGATGGTGCTGCACGTGCAGTCGTCGACCGGACGTCCGCAGTCGGGGCACATGCGGCCGTGGTCGGTCGAGTAGACCAGGCCGTCGCCGGAATCGCGTTTGCGCTTGGCCATGCGAGGGAGTATGGAAGCGGGAGATCCGAAGGAGCGTGCCGCAGCGTAGGGGAGCGCGTCGCGGCGCGCAAGGCAGGGTGCGCGCACCGGGAGTCCACCATGACACGGGTTCTGCGGGCCGGACACGACGACCTGGGCCCGGCGGTCGAGGCCCTGCGCCGCGGCGGCCTCGTGGCCTTCCCCACCGAGACCGTCTACGGCCTCGGCGCGCGGGCCGACGATCCGGTGGCCCTCGAGGCGATCTTCCGCGCCAAGGGCCGTCCCCACGACAACCCGCTGATCGTGCACGTCGCCTCGACCGACGCCGCGCGCGCGGTGCTCGCCACCTGGCCCGACGGCGCCGAGCGTCTGGCCCGGGCCTTCTGGCCCGGCGCGCTCACCCTGGTGGGCGCGCGGCGCCCGGAGTTCCCCGCCGCGGTCAGCGCCGGCCTCGACACGATCGCCGTGCGCGTGCCCGACCATCCGGTCGCCCGCGCGCTGCTCGAGGGCGCCGGTCCGGTGGCCGCACCGAGTGCCAACCGCAGCGGACGGCCGAGCCCGACCACGGCCACGCACGTGCTCGACGACCTGGGCGATCGCGTCGACGTGGTGATCGACGGCGGCGCCTGCCGCGTGGGACTCGAGAGCACGGTCGTCGACGTCACGGTCGATCCCCCGCTGGTGCTGCGACCAGGCGCGGTGCCGGTCGAAGCGCTGCGGGCGGTGCTCGGAGCGGTGGACCTGCACCCGACCGTGGCGGTGCCGAGCGAAACGACCGACGCCCGCGCTCCCGGCATGAAGTACCGCCACTACAGCCCGCGTGCGCCGCTGTCCCTGATCGAGGGCGATCCCGACGCGGTCCGCCTTCACCTGACCGCGCTCGCCGCCGAGAACCCCACGGTCGGCATCGTCGGTCTGCAACTCGGCGCGACCGGCGACCGGGTGGTGTCGTTCGCCGACCTCGAGGCCTTCGCGCACGACTTCTACGCGGCCCTGCGTGCGCTCGACGCCCGCGGCGTGTCGCGCATCGTGGTGGGCACGGTGGCCGACGAAGGTCTGGGACGGGCGATCCTCAATCGACTGCGCAAGGCGGCCACGCGCGTCGAGAGGGTCTGAACGCAGGGCTCAACGGCTCGACGTCGGCTCGACGATCCGCGCCAGCTTCAGCAGACGCGAGCTCAGCCGCAGGCCGCTGGCCTCGGTGGCGGCCAGGTTCACCTCGAAGCGCAGGCGGTCGTTCTCCACGAAGAAGTTCATGTGCCCGCCGTCGGCGGCGAATCCCTCGTGGTGGGCGACCGTCAACACCGGCAGGGGCGCGAGCACGTCGATCGCCGTGCGGTAGTCTTCGGGAGCGTCGGACGAGACGAACACCAGGCGGCAGTCGACCAGGTCGTCGGCGCGCGTCGATCGCAACACGCGGAAGGTGGTGACGTCGTCGGACGAGCGGAACACCTCGTCGAGCTTCGGGCCGAAGGGATCGGAGCCGAGCACACCGATCCGGACCACGCCGTCCTCGCCCGCGGTCACCGAGTCGGGCCAGTCGACGAACTCGAGGAAGTGGTAGAGGAAGGCCGCCTTCACCAGGGCCTCGCGCCCTTCCGTTCCGGCGCGCGCCGGAGGCGGAGCGGTCGTCAGGGCGGCCAGCAGCACGCACACCACCAGACCCACCGCAGCGACGAGGCTGCCGTGGGCGGTCCCGGTCGAGCGACCGGAGGGGTGTCGGTGCGCGTGCACGGTCGTGGTCTCCTCAGGTCAGCGCCGGGAAGAGCGATGACTTGCGATCGGTCGTGACGATTCGCTCGCGGTCGACCACCCGGGGCAGCCTCACGTCGAAGACCTGGTTGCCGGACGCGTCCACGCGGGCCGAGATGGCGCCTCCGTGCTCGCGGACCACGGCCCCGGCCAGGGCCAGTTCGAGCTCGAGACTTCCGGTGTGGTTCTCGAGCGACGGCACGTAGAAGTCCTCGAACAGGTACGGTGTCCAGCTCTCGTCGGCCGTCGAGCCATCGTCGCGGATCTGCATCTCGACCGTGTCCGCCGTGGCGAGCCAATCGACCTCGAGGGTTCCTTCGGTGTCCAGCCCCTCGATCGTGTGCTTCAACAGACTGCGTACCACCAGTTGCAGTTCTTCGGGATCCCCTTCGACGGTCAGATCCGAGGCCGGGGCGCGCACGATGCGGATGCCCTTGCTCTCGATCTGTTCGGACTCGTCGTCGAGGCCGCGGTCGGTGAGTTCACCCAGGTCCACTGCCTCGAGGTTCAGGGGGACGTGCCCGGCCTTGTACTCGCACAGGCGTAGGGCGCGGTCGATCATGGTCTCGAGCCGCTGCGCGCCGCCGAGGATCGTGCCCGCGAGTTCGAGCAGGTCGGGTCGGTCGGTCAATTCCATCTGCAGCAGGCTCGCCGGACACGCGATCGCGGTCAGCGGGGTGCGCGTCTCGTGTGAGAGCAGGGCCAGGAACTGTCCCTTGAGGTCGTCGACCTCCTCGACCGATCGCAGCCGCAGGTACACGTCGAGCTTGGCGCACAGCTCGTCACCGGAGAAGGGCTTGGTCACGTAGTCGTCGGCGCCGGCCTCGTAGCCCTCGAGGCGTTCCTCGAGCATGGCCTTGGCCGACACCAGGATCACCTTGGTGTGGCGCGAGTGCGGGTCGCTCTTGATGCGGCGGCAGGTCTCGTAGCCGTCCAGGCCGGGCATCATGATGTCGAGCAGGACCACGTCGGGCCGGAAGCGGGGAATCGTGTCGAGCGCCTCCTGTCCCGATTCGACGACGACGAGATCGTAGTCGTCCTCGAGATACTCCATGACCACGATCCGGTTCATGGGATCGTCGTCGACGGCGAGGATTCGTGGCAGGCGGTTCATGCGGGATCTCCCGGTCGTGGGGCCGGATGGTGTCGGTGGGTCATCGGACGGCCTCCGTGGTCGGCTCGAGCGGCAGTTCGACCACGAAGACCGCACCGCCCTCCGGATGGTTGTGGGCGTGGATCCGGCCGTGGTGCACCGCGACGATCTGGTCGCAGATGGCCAGCCCCAGTCCGGTGCCACCGGCGCCGGTCCGGGTCGTGCTGCCCTGTTCGAACATGTGGAAGATGCGTTCGAGGTCCTGCTCGGGAATGCCGATCCCCTCGTCGCGGATCTCGATCACGGCCATGTCGCCGTCGCGGCGCAGGCTCATCCACACCTGGCCCTGCTGGGGCGAGAACTTCGCGGCGTTGTGGATGATGTTGTGCAGCACCTGCAGGATCCGGTTGCGGTCGATCGTCAGGACGATCTCGTCGTGGACCTCGAGGTGCAGCGTCATGCCCCGGTTGCTGAACAGCGAGCGCGACTCGTCGACGGCGTTGCGGATCACGGCGCCGAGGTCGTGCGGGCCGAACTCGAACTTCATCTTGCCGGCCTCGAGTTTCGACAGGTCCAGCAGCTCGTTCAGAAGCTCCAGGAGCCGGTCACCAGACTCGAGGATGTGGTCGAAGTACCCGGGCAGCTTCTCCGCGCGACCCTCGGCACCCCTCTTCTTGCCGAGATCGGCGAAGCCCAGGATGGCGTGCATGGGCGTACGAAGCTCGTGCGAGATGTTGGCCAGGAACTCGTTCTTGGCGCGGACGGCGTCCTCGGCGTGTTCCTTGGCGCGGGTCAGTTCGGCCGTGCGCTCTTCGACCCGCGACTCGAGCTGGTCGTGGTGGTCGCGCAGTTCGCCGTCGCGTTCCTGGATCCGGCCCATCATGGTGTTGAAGCCGCGGATCAGCGTGGCGATCTCCTCGGCCGTGTGGTCGGCGGCGCGCAACGAGTAGTCCTCTTCGCGGGTGATCCGTCGCGAGGTGTCGGCGAGTTCCTGCAGGGGGCGGGCGAGCGCGGCCTGGATGCGCCGGGCGACCAGGACGGCGATCCCCACCGCCGCGACGAAGATCACCGCGAGAGTCGCCGCGAAGCGCAGCGAGCGTTCCCACACCGGACTGAGGTCGGTGACTACGTGCAGTGTGCCGAGCGTGCGGCCGCGGCTGGCAATGGGTCGAGTGGCGTGGTGCCGGCCCTCCGGAGCGCCGCTTCCGTTCGGATGCGCGCGCCGGTAGGTCGCCATGGTGTCGCCCTCGGCCGTGACCAGGGCCGCGAACTGGACGTGCGGCACGGGGTCGAGCGTGGCGAGGGTCTCCCGCGCAGTGATCTCGTCCTCGAACACCAGCGGTGCGTGCAGGCTCTGACCGACCACCTCCGACAGCAGATCGACCTCGTTGCGGAGCGAGCGCGAGGTCAGATAGGTCTCGAGCGAGATCACCGCGGCCGACACGATCAGCAGCTCACCGATGGTGAGTGCCAGCAGGGCCACCAGGATCTGGCCTCGGATGGATCGCGGGCGGCGCACGG
>DATFKK010000144.1 GCA_035268685.1 Candidatus Krumholzibacteriia bacterium
CGGGCAGCTCATGAGCCCGGTGGCCGGCGCGACCAGGCGGAGGGCCGCGTCACGCAGCGGACGAGGGGTGCGGGCGAGCGTGCGGTCGCTCGCGCGGTAGAGGTCGCGGATGCCGATCATGGGGTTGCCTTTCTCGTGCGGGTCGAGGTCGAGGCTCGTCGTACTGCTCGTCGTCGTGCCCAGCGGCGCTCCCGGCGATGCGGGGGCAGCGTGCGCATTCCGGATGTGGGAGACCGCCGTCCGGTGCGGTGGGAGATCCACGTTCGACGTCGCGCGCGGCGAGACGTCGAATCGAGGATGCACCGTTGGTGGCAGCGATTCGTGAGGCCGACGAGAAGCCTCGAGGGTCCGATGTCCGTCACGTGATGTCCTTCAGGACCTGATGTCGGGAGCCAGGGAACACCTTGAGGCTTCCGATCCTTCCCCGTGAAGGAGAACGAAGGCGAAAGTCACAGAGTCGGGACGAAGAAGAAGTGCAGGCGGTGGGATCCTCGTGCATCGTTCCGGGCGAAGGAACGACATGGATGTAGGTTCACACCCGTGAACCGAAGACGTCGCTCATGATCCCCGTCGGAGCGAGGGGTCGGGGTTGGCGTCATCTTCCCATCGTTCCCCACGCCCTCCGACATCCCCGATGAGCGAGACCAGAGACCGGATCCGCCGCGCCGGTATCCTCCTGTTGATCATGACGGCCATCACCCTGACCGGCTGCGCCGGCGAGTGGGAAGCCGAAGTCGAGAGCACCACCAGCTGGAGCGGGTCCTTCGACGGCCGGACGGTCGACGGCCGTGGCGATCGCATGATCTCCGTGGGCCGCGACGAGGTGACGTGCGTCGTCGTGCAGAAGGACACCCGGAGCGGGTCCCTGCGGGTCCGACTGCGCCGCGACCACACGTTCATGTTCGACGAGGAGACCGACTGGAAGTCGACGACGGCGGAGTTCGGCGTGGTGACTGTGTGTTCGGACGATTGAGATCGGGTTTCCGGGGGGGCGGCGTCGTCGGTCCGGTCGCGCATGGAAGCAAGCGGTCGGTCGAGCGCCTCGCCGTCGATCACGGTTCCGTACCGTACGTCGACGTAAACGAGATTCCACTTCTGACGACTTTCGAGATGGAGCACGCGACCGTGCTCCTCCGGGGCCGACGGACTCCCCGATCCGCCGGGAGTTGTCGACCCGTAGGCCGACCACATGGACGCCGTCAGGCAGAAAGTCAGAGGATGACGTGAGCTCGCTCTATCACAAGCAGAACTTGACTCCCCAGCAGCTGCAGTTGTTCGAGTCGGAGATGTCCGACAAGCGCAAGTCCAGCGGGATCTCCTTCGTGCTGTGGTTCTTCCTCGGTCTGTTCGGGGGCCATCGTTTCTACCTCGGTCAGGTCGGACCGGGAGTTCTGATGTTGCTCACCGGGGGCGGTCTGGGTCTGTGGTGGCTGATCGACCTGTTCCTGCTCAGTGGCATGGTGAGCAAGGTGAATGACCGGACGGAGGCCGAGGTGCTCCAGAGCATCCAGCTGTACGACCAGGCACAGAAGAATGAACAGGCTCCGGAGCTCGTCGGGGCCTGAGGACGTTGCGAATCGCAAGGGGCTCTACCGGGTGAAGGTCACGATGAGAAAGGAAGACCTCAGTCGTCGAGAGCTCCTGCGATTCGAACTCGAGAGTCGCGAGGGACTGCCCACCCCCGAGGTGACGTGGATGCTGTGGGTTTTCTTCTCGGCATTCGGTGCTCATCGATTCCATCTCGGAGATGCGAAGCACGGAGCTGCGATCCTGCTCGGTACCGTCGGCGCCGTCGTCTGGGGAATCGTGGCACTGATCGAATCGACGCGAACCGGGGTTGGTGCCGGATCGTTGGCAGGCGCGTTCGTTCTCTTCGTCGTGTCGGTCGTCTGGAGCTGGGTCGACGCCCTGTTCATCAATCGTCGTCTCAGGAGCATTCGCTGGAAGAGGGAAGAGCAGACGCTGAAGGCCATCGGTGCAGATCGGGGGCACATCCGAAACTCGGTGCGTCGCCAGGGATGACGTTGGCGCCGATGACCGCCGCCGTGGAAGTCGGTGGCTCGGTGTGGCAGACTCGACGTAAGTGATCATGACTCGCGCACTCGCGGAGGCACGGCCATCGTGCAGATCAGTCATCAACTCGCGAAGATCTTCGAAGCCCTCGCCTTCGCCGCCGACAAACACCGCTTGCAGCGCCGCAAGGACGCCGAGGCTTCGCCCTACATCAACCACCCGATCACGGTGGCCCGGATCCTGGTCGACGAGGGCGGCGTGACCGATCTCGACCTCGTACGCGCGGCCGTGCTGCACGACACCGTCGAGGACACCGAGACCACCGAGGCCGAACTACGCGACCGCTTCGGCCACCGGGTCGCCGACCTGGTGATGGCCGTGACCGACGACAAGAAGCTGCCGAAGGCCGAACGCAAGCGCCTGCAGATCGAGCACGCCGCGCGGCTGTCGGACGACGCGAAGGCGATCAAGCTCGCGGACAAGATCGCGAACGTGCGCGACGTGCTCGCGAATCCGCCGGCGAAGTGGCCGGAGGAGCGGCGGCGGGAGTACCTGGAGTGGGCGAAGGCCGTGGTGGACGGGTTGCGGGGGGCGCATCCGGGGTTGGAGGGGGTGTTCGATCGGGCGGTGGAGGGCGGATGACGGCTCGCGCCACCCACTTCCGCCGCGGAAGTGAGCCTGGCACTTGCCGGCTTCGTCGCCTGCTGCCAGGATGCGCGGCGCATCACCCTGGTCGCCTCCATCCACACGAACCACCATGCGCATCCTCCACACCGCCGACTGGCACCTCGGCCGTCACTTCCACCACGCCAGCCTCCTCGACGACCAGGCCCACGCGCTGGACCAGCTCGTCGATCTGGCCACCGACGCGCGCGTCGACGTGGTCGTCGTGGCCGGCGACGTCTACGATCGCTCGGTCCCGCCGGCCGATGCCGTCGGGCTGCTCGACGACACGCTGCACCGGCTGACCCGCGACGTCGGGGTGCCGGTGGTGGTGATCGCCGGCAACCACGACAGCGCCACGCGGCTGGGCTTCGCCGCGCGGATGGCGCGCGAGGGCGGGCTGCACCTCTACGGGCCGCTCGGGGCGGCGACCGAGCCCCTGGTCCTCGACGACGCGCACGGGCCGGTGGCGCTGTGTCCCCTGCCCTACGCCGATCCCGCCGACGTGCGGCTGCACACCGACGACGACACCGTGACCTCGCACGATGCGGCGCACCGCACGCTGACCGCACGGCTGGTACGCAAGCTGCCGCGCAACGCGCGGACGGTCGCGGTGGGGCACTGCTGGGTCGTCGGCGGGCAGGAATCCGAGTCCGAGAGGCCGCTCACCGTGGGCGGCACGGGGCAGGTCGACGCCGCGCACTTCGCGCCCTTCTACTACACCGCGCTCGGGCATCTGCACCGACCGCAGACGATCGGCGGGGACATCCACTACTCCGGGTCGCTGTTGAAGTACTCCTTCAGCGAAGCCACGCACCACAAGTCCGTGACGATCGTCGAGCTCGACGCCGAGGGAACGCCGTCGCTCGAACGCGTGGAGCTCGCGCCGAAGCGCGACGTGCGGATCCTCGAGGGCGCACTCCAGGAGCTGCTCGCCGCGCCCGATGGCCACCGCGACGACTACCTGCTCGTGCGGCTGACCGATCCGCACGCGATCCTCGATCCCATGGGAAAGCTGCGGCAGGTGTATCCGAACGTGCTGCACATCGAACGACCCGGCCTGCAGGGAACGGCCCGCGGCCAGGGCACGGCCACGCGCGAGCAGCTGCGGCGCAGCGACGAGGAACTCTTCCGCGCCTTCTACGAGGACGCCACCGGCGACGACTGGATCGACGGCGCCGACACCGCGTTCGAAGCCGTGCTCACCGAGCTGGCGCGCCGCGACGACGACGGAGGCGCGCGGTGAAGCCCCTGGTGCTGACGATGGAGGCCTTCGGTCCCTATGCGGGCACGCAGACGCTCGACTTCGCCGAGCTCGG
>DATFKK010000145.1 GCA_035268685.1 Candidatus Krumholzibacteriia bacterium
AGGTCGTCGACATCCCCGAGACGGTCGACATCCCGCCGCCCCCGCAGGAGCTTCCGAAACCCCAGGTGCCGGTGGAGGCCGCGCCCGACGCGGAGGTGGAGGAGGACGTCGAGATCGCGGACACGCTGCCCCAGAGTTTCGACGAGTACGTGCCACCGCCCCCCGGTGGAGGTGGGGGAGCGGGCAACGACTTCGTGGCCTTCGACACCAAGCCCGAGATCGTGAACTTCGTGAACCCCGAGTACTCGGAGTTCGCGCGGGAGGCCGGACTGGAGGGTCTGGTGATGGTCGACGTGCTCGTCGGCACCAACGGTCGGGTGAAGGCCACGCGGATCTCCAAGAGCGTGCACCCCGTGCTCGACCAGGCGGCGATCCAGGCCGCGCAGCGCGCGACCTTCACGCCGGGCAAGCAGCGTGACATCCCGGTCGAGGTCTGGGTCACGTTGCCGTACAATTTCACGCTGTTCTAGACCGATCGGCCGGAGATCCGAATCCCTGGCTCACGCCGGCTCCCGCTCGGAGCCGGCGTGTGCGTTTCGGGCGGTGTCGGCGTCCGATCGCCGTCATCCGTCGAACCCTGTAACCCGAGCGCGTGTCCCGCGTAGAGCACAACAGTGTCCGGGCACCGAACCGGCCCGGCGGTCCCGGTGAGTCCGGGTGACCGAATCCCAAGGGGAGGCTTTCATGCAGTCCGTTCGCAACCGAGGCTCGTGGCTCGGAATCGTCCTCACGTTGGCCGTGGTGGCCACCGCGCTCCTGCCCGGCGTCGCGGCCGCGCAGCTCGAGGACAAGCTCGATGCGCTCGAGGACGCCCTGGAAGCCGTCTACGACGGTAAGCCGGCGACTCTCGAGGAGTGCATCCGCGCAGCGGAAGTCGGCTCGGTCGTGCTGGGTGGCTTCGAGGAGGACGTCCTCACCGCGAAGACCGACAAGCTGGCCGCGCTCATGCAGTGGCTCCCCGACCTCGGCGTGAGCGCGTCGTACCAGGAGAGCGAGCGGACGGAACTCGACCAGGTGGTCACGCGACCGGAGCTGGTGCCCTTTCCCTTCGTCGACGCGCAGGGCAACCCCCTGATCGTGACCGTCGGCGGGGACACGCTCAGTACGATCACCCAGGTGCGCACCGACCAGGTCCGCGACGCCACGATCGATCAGACCTTCGAGAGCCAGTCGATCTCGTCGAACTGGACCGTCTTCAACGGCTTCGACCGGATCGCCGAGCGCTCGCAGGCCAGTGCCAACTACGAAGCCAGCGTGGCGACTCTCGACTACCAGCGCGACGTCCTGCGCGAAGACGTCACGAACGCCTTCTACGACTACATCCGTGCCCAGCAGAGGGTGCAGGTCGCCATCGACGCCCAGGAGCTGGCCTTGCGGGAGCTCGAGCGGACCGAGACCTACTTCGAACTCGGCATCTCGACGCGGAGCGACGTACTGCAGGCGAAGGTCCGCCACCAGCAGACCAAGCTCGACGTGGTGCGCGAGCGGAACGGGGAGCGCAATGCCTTCCTGGTCCTGGCCCACGCAATGAACATCCCCGGCGCGCGCACCTTCGAGGTCGAGAGCGATCTCCCGGCCGTCTCCCGGATCGAGGTCCCGCCCGTGGACACCCTGCTCGCGACCGCCCGGCAGCAGCGGCTGGACCTGGCCGCAGCCGAGTACCGCCTCGAGGCCAGCCGGGCCGGCGTGACACGGGCCCGGGCGGGATACTGGCCCTCGGTGCAGATCTTCGCCCAGTACTCGCGCAGCGAGTCGGAGACGCCGTTCCGTTTCGGTGCGCAGGAGAACACGCAGTTCTCCTACGGCATCCAGGGTCAGTGGCAGATCTTCGACCGTTGGCGAACGCAGCAACGAACGCGCAATGCGGTGGCGCAGCGGCGGCGGTCCGAGTACCAGGTCCGGCAGCAGCAGTTGAACGTGGAGCTCGAGGTCGTGAACCTCTGGAACAACCTGACCGAGGCGATCGAAACGCACGAGGTGTCGTCGGTCGCGGTGGAGCAGTCCACGGAGGACCTGCGGCTGGCCAACGAGCGCTTCGAGGTGGGAGCGGGGACCCAGTTGGACGTGATCACCGCGCAGGTGAACCTGGCCCAGGCCCGCCGCGATCGGGTGGACGCGCAGGTCAACGCGATCAAGTTCCGCCGGCAGCTCGACCGGGCCACGGGAGCGTCGGCCGTGGCGGCGCGCCAGGAGTAGGACACGTGCTGATCGACTGCGACAGTCTCGGGAAGACCTACCACATGGGCGACACCGCGGTGCACGCCGTGCGCGGTGTCGACCTGCGGATCGACACGGGCAGCTACGTGGCGATCATGGGTCCTTCGGGGTCGGGCAAGTCGACGCTCATGAACCTGATCGGGTGCCTGGACACGCCGTCGGCCGGGACCTATCGCCTCGTCGGCCGGGACGTCGGCACGCTCGACGACGACGAACTCGCCGGCATCCGCAATGCGGAGATCGGATTCGTCTTCCAGGGCTTCCACCTGCTACCGCGTGCCACCGCCCAGCAGAACGTGGAACTGCCCCTGATCTACGCGGGGGCGGCGGACCGGGAGCGGACCGCGCGGGCCGAGCGCGCACTGGTCTCGGTGGGCCTCGCCGACCGCGCCGGGCACCGGCCGAACCAGCTGTCGGGAGGCCAGCGTCAGCGCGTGGCGATCGCGCGTGCGCTGGTGAACGAACCCTCGCTGCTGCTGGCCGACGAGCCCACGGGCAATCTGGACTCGCGGACCGGGGCCGAGATCCTCGACCTGCTCGACGACTTGCACGGCCGCGGCCTGAGCATCATCATGGTGACGCACGAGTCGGACGTGGCCGCCCGTGCCCAGCGTGTCGTGCGCCTGCACGACGGACGCATCGCCTACGACGGTCCCCCCGGCGGGTGAAGCCTTGGACACCATGATCGGTCGTGCGATCCCGCCGAGTCCTCCTCGTACCGCCGGGGTGGTGGCGGTCGCGCTCGTGCTCCTGCTGGGCGGGTGTTCAGGTGCGCCGGGTCCGGTGCCGGGGATGGACGACGACCCCTGGTTCGAGGCCGACGTCCTGGCCGGGCTCGACGAAGAGGGGCGACCACGGGCGACGGTGACCGTCTCCATTCCGTATCGACGCATGGTCTTCTTCCGTGAGGACCAGGGATACGTCTCGCACTACCGTTTGCGAGCGATCCAGCGGGTCGCCGGCGAGGCCGTGCAGTTGCGCGAGTGGGGTGGCACCGCCTACGCGGAGGACTTCGACGAGACCCGGAAGTCGAAGGTCTTGCGCCGGACGGTCGGCATGGCACTGCGCCGGGTCGAGGGCGCGGCACCGGGTGCGCAGGTGATCGAGGTCCAGGTCGCGATCGACGGCACACGTCGTCGCGCCCGGCGCACGATCGGGCTCGAGACCGCGGGTTTCCGCAGCGGGGGGCTGACACTGGGGCATCCCACCCTCTACCGGCAACAGGATGCCCTCGAGGAGATCCCCACGGCCTTCGAGGTCATGGGCCACGCCATGCCCGACCCCGCGGTCTTCGACCGTCACGAGCGCGGCCCCTTCGACCTGGCCACGGGCCCGCCGTGGATGCTGCTGCGGATCTTCGACCTGCGCCGTGACGTTCCCGATTCCACCTACCTCGTGACGGTTCGGGTGGTGAACGAGGACACCGCCACCTCGCGCTGGCGGCAGACCTTCGAGATCCCCCGGGCGGGCAGCGAGACCGGAGCACTGGTGCGCGTTCCGGGATCGGGACTGGCCTTCGGGGGCAACCGGGTCCGCGTGTCCCTGCCGGGAACGGACGGCGTCGAGGTCGAGATCGAGAACCGCGGACTCGATCTGACCGACGGTCGCAGCTGGGAGGCCAACCTCGAGCGTATCGAGATCATCGCCGCCCGTGACGAACTCGAGCGTCTGCGCGACGCGTCGGTGGGCGGGCGCGTCGCACGCTGGCGCGCGTTCTGGCAGCGTCGCGATCCCGTTCCTTCGACCGAGCGCAACGAAGCCCTCGAGGAGCACCACCGTCGGGTCGCCTACGCGCGGGCCAACCTGCGCGACGGATTCCGCGACGGCGCTCTCAGCGACCGGGGACGGATCTGGCTGTTGCACGGCCCCCCCCAGACCATCGAGAGCTCGGCTCCGGGGTTCGATTCGAACGAGCGCTTCGAGGTGTGGCGCTACCGTGAACTCGGTCTCCTGTATTACTTCCGCGACACCGACGGCTTCGGGACCTACCGGCTCGTGTGGCGCGAGGCGATCTGAGGGGCGATCCGGCATGATCGATTCCGATCTCCGCGAAGATCTGGTGTCGGCGGCGCGCGCAAGCGACGTCGACTGGAAGAACGCCTGGATCGGAGTCGGACCGGGCGGCGGGATCGTTGCCCATCCGGACACCGCTGCCCGGGCCGTAGGTGTTCCTGCCCTCGAACCACACGGTCCGTTGCGTCTGACGAGTGTCCTCGAGCCCGTGCGCGGTGAGCCGGCACACCGCGCCGAGACGATCAGCGAGGTGCGGGGCGGCGAGCACCTGCTCGGCCTGCTACGCCGTGGCGACTGGTGGTTGGTCGCCGGAGAGGACGACTACATCGGCTGGGTGCACCGCTGGGTGCTCGAGGAGGACACCGAGGCGGAGCGCGCGGCGATCGAGGGGCGCTGGATCGGTCGCTACGCCGAGCCCCTCGGGACACTGTGGATCTCGGACACCTTCGCTGCGGTCCCGCTGGTCCTGGGCACGCCGCTCCTGCGGGTCGACGCCGACACGGCCACGCGCGGCGACTGGCGCCTGGTCTCGACCGTGCACGGTCACGAGGGCTGGATCCCGGCCCGGAGTGTCGAGACGGCGGTGCGCGCCGATCCCCGCGGTGTCCTGCGTCATGCCCGCATGCTCACCGGGACTCCCTACCGCTGGGGCGGACGCAGTCCCCTGGGCTTCGACTGCAGCGGTTTCGTGCAGATGCTGTTCGCCCTGGCCGGAGTCGCCCTGCCGCGGGACGCCTCCCAGCAGCAGCACACGGGCCGGCCGGTCGATCCCGAGCCCACGGCCTGGAGTGCGGGAGATCTGCTGTTCTTCGGGGATCCGGCCGACCACCTGGGGATCCACGACGGCCGCGGTGGCATGATCCACTGCCGGGGATCGGTGCGTCGCGACCCACTGCGCGAGATCGCCCCGCTGATGGAGCGGTTGTCCGCAGTTCGGCGTCCGGACCTCGGCGGAACCGGTCCGCGCCCGACGCTGTGGCGGAGGACGCCGACGGATCGCCGTCCTTCGTAGTGGCTCGGAAGGCCCGACACCGTCGTGCCCGTGTCCGGTCGCCGACCGAACCCGGGAGCGGGAACGTTGCTTGCGGTGACCGGGAGCCAAAGGCTCTCCCCGGCGCCCGGATCGTGAATTCTGGTGTACTTCTTCTACTACTACCCCGTCGGTGTCGACGTCCCGCGGGCGCGTCCGGCGTGGATCACCTGGGCGTTGATGACGACCATGGTCGTGGTGCACGTCCTGGCGCATCCGCTGCGTGACCTGACCGACGTCTCGTGGTGGAGCTACGCCTACCGGCCCGCCGAGATGGACCTGCTGACGCCGGCCACGGCGATCTTCCTGCACGGTGGCTGGATCCACCTCCTCGGCAATGCGCTCTACCTGTGGGTGTTCGGTCCGGCGCTCGAGCGGGTGCTCGGGCGTCTGGGCTTCCTGCTACTCTTCGTCGGAACGGGCTATCTGGCGAGCCTGTCGCACGGTGCGGTCGTGATGAACCTGGCGCCGCAGGCGGCCTGGGGAGCCCTCGTCGGGGCCAGTGGTGCGATCAGCGGCCTGCTCGGTCTGTTCCTGCTGCGGTTCCCGTGGGGACGCGTGAGGATCGCGTGGTGGGCCTTCATGCCGCTGCAGGCCGTCAACCGGGCCGGTGTGGCGACGCTGCCGTCGGTGGTCGCGGTCCTGCTCTGGGTCCTGCTGCAGGTGGTCATGGCGATGGTCAGTGGTCCCGCCGGGGGAACGAGCTACGGGGCACACCTCGGCGGGCTCGCCACCGGACTGATCATGGGTCTTGCCCTCGGCCTGCCGTGGCGCGCGTCGACCGAGCGATGGTTGGTGAAGGGGCGACGCCATCTGGAGCGCGGCGAGTCGCACGCCGCAGTGGGTTCACTGCTTCGCTACGTCGAGACGATGCCCCACGACGAGGAAGCCCGCCTGGAACTCGCGAGGGCGCTTCGGGTGGCGCGTGACGTGGTGGGGTCGTCGCGAGAGTACCGGACGGTGGTGGACGCCGCCCTGGCCGAGGACCGTCTGCAGGTCGCCTGCGACGCCTACGGGGAAGCCCGGCGCGGGGACCCGGTCTTCCACCTCTCGTTGTACGAGCAGAAGCGGATCGCGCACTTCCTCGAGAAGCTCGGACGTGAACGCGAGGCGGTGACCGCCTACCTCGACCTGCACCGTTTCCACCGCGATCATCCCGAGGCGGTGCACGGACTGGTGCGTGCGGCGACGATCCTGGTCACGCGTCTGCACCGGACCGACGAAGGTCTCGAACTCTTCGAGCAGGCGCGTCGGGACTTCCCCGATCATCCGTTGCAGGCCTGGCTGGAGCAGGAGCGCCGCCAGCTCCGCCGGCGGAGCGCAGCCGCCTGAAACTCGGTCAGCGCTTGATGAGCTCCTGGTGCAGACTGGCCAGCCAGCCGCGCCCCTCGGCGTCGGGTACCAGGAACGCACGGTGGCGCTGGCCGCCGAAGCTCGAGAGCGGGGGGCCCATGCGCTGCGCGACGTGGTCGATCGCCACCTGCACCCGCCGGCTCGCCACACCCCGGCCCACCAGGGTGACCCGTCGCTGTCGACGCTCGATCGAGAAGCGCAGGCCCGGCTCCTCGCGCAGGAAGTCCGACAACTGTTCGTGCAGCGTCGGTCCCTCGAGGTCGGGGAGGGTCAGCGTGAGGCACAGGCCGGTGCGCGAGTCGGTGGATTGCACGCAGCCGTCGATGCACAGGTCGGTGCGGTCGAGCAGGTGGAGCAGACGGGCGATGGTCCCCGTGTCCTGTGGCAAGGAGTCGACCGAGAGCACCGCCACGGGATGGCTGAGCACGATCATCCACACCGGTAGGTGGTTCACGGCGGACTCGTCGCCGATGAAGGTGCTGTCGGACGTGCTGGTGATCCCGCGCACCTCGAGGGGCAGGCGATACGCACGGGCCTGCTCGAGCGACTGCGGGTGCAACAGTGCTGCTCCGGCCTCGGCCAGATCGATCATGGCGTCGTAGTCGAGCCGTTCGAGACGGTAGCTGAGCGACAGCATGCGTGGGTCGGCCGAGTGCACACCCTCGACGTGCCGGAAGAAGACCACGCGGTCGGCATGGTGGGCGTGACCCAGTGCGACGGCGGTGATGTCACTGCCGCCGCGTCCGAGCGTCGTGATCCGCCCGTCGCGTGTCTGTCCCTGGAAGCCGGCGACCACCGGGATCTCGCCCGCGGCCAGACTGGCCGCGACGGGTGAGGGATTCACGTCGAGGATCCGGGCGCGGCCGAAACAGGCGTCGGTGATCAGGCCGGCTTCGCCGCCACTGAACGACCGACCGGCGAGACCCCGCTGCTGCAGTGCCAGCGCCATGAGTGCCGCCACCTGCGACTCGCCGGTGGCAAGGAGCCGGTCGAGCTCCTCGCCGGGGGCCTCGGGATGGAGGCGCCGGGCCAGGGCCAGTAGCTGGTCGGTCGCCCCACCCATGGCCGACACCACCACGATCACCTTGAGACCGGCGCGCGTGACCTCGGAGACACGGGCCGCGGCGGTCTCGATCTGATCACCACCGGCGAGAGATGAACCACCGAACTTCAGGACGCGTACCCGCAACCGCCTCGACCTCCCCGCCGCAGAACCCCGGATCACTCGGGACCGGAATCGACGCCGGTCGATCCACCGACGCGGGCAAACAGTAGTCCAAACCCTGCCGCCTTGGCCAATTCCCGGTTGATGCGGTGGCCGAGCTCTGCTATGCTGCCGCCGCCGTGGCAACGTAGGTGCTTTGAGATCAACAGCTTAGGCAATCCATCCACATCCGGGGCCGCGGTGTGGGCCCGTCCTCCCTCGACGTGGCATGCGCATGCACGAGCTGCCCCCGGACGAGCGTCCGCGGGAACGTTGCCATCGGCTCGGCGCCGGTTCCCTGTCCGCGGTGGAGCTGGTCGCCCTGGTTCTCGGAGGGGGGAGCGGCCGTGGCAGCACCCTTGCCCTGGCTCGGGGAGTCCTCCAGCGATTCGGAACGCTGCAGCGTCTGGCCCGGTGCGGACCGGCCGTCCTCGAGTCGCTCGACGGCATCGGGGCGGCTCGCTCGGCGGCCCTCGCGGCGGCCTTCGAACTCGGCCGGCGCTCGGTGCGGCCCGAAGTGTCGGACGTGCGGACCATCGAAGGCCCGGAGGAGGCCCTGGCCCTGCTGGGACCGCTGCTGGAGGGGCTCGAACAGGAAGCCGTGGTGGTGTTGTGTCTGGGGGCCCGGCACCAGGCGCTACGCGCGACCACGGTGGCCCTGGGCCAGATCAACTCGGCGGGCGTGCACCCGCGCGAGGTCTTCCGCGACGCGATCGCCGTCGGGGCGGTGGCGCTGATCCTGGCGCACAACCACCCGTCCGGCGATCCGGAGCCGAGTGACGACGACGTCCGTCTCACCCGGCGGCTGCAGCGCTGCGGAGAGACACTGGGAATCGAGGTCCTCGATCACCTCGTGGTCGGGGCCGGACGGTGGGTGAGTCTGCGGGAACGCCACCTTCTCTGAGGGGTAGGAGTTCCCGGGCGACAGGAGGGGCCCCGGACACGGGCCCGCGTGGGGTCAGCGCTCCAGCGAGGGAACGCGAAGCAAATGTCCAAGGAAAACGGACAGCAGGCGGGTCTGTGGAACCGGTTCTCGAACCTGTTCAACAACGACGTCGCGATCGATCTCGGGACGGCCAACACCCTGGTCTACATCAAGGGCAAGGGCATCGTCCTGAACGAGCCCAGCGTGGTGGCGGTCGACAAACACACCCGCAAGGTGCACGCGGTGGGTCACGCCGCGAAGGCCATGCTCGGCAAGACGCCCGACAAGATCGAGGCGATCCGTCCGCTGAAGGACGGTGTGATCGCCGACTTCGACGTGACCGAGCACATGCTGCGCGAGTTCATCCAGATGGCGCAGAGACGGCGGCACTTCATCGCGCCGCGGATCATCATCTGCGTTCCGAGCGGCATCACCGAGGTCGAGAAGCGCGCCGTGCGCGACTCGGCCAAGCACGCCGGCGCGCGCGAGGTCTTCCTGGTCGCCGAACCGATCGCCGCCGCGATCGGGGTGGGGCTACCCGTCGACCAGCCCAGCGGCAACATGATCATCGACATCGGCGGTGGCACGAGCGAGATCGCGGTGATCGCGTTGAACGGCATCGTCTGCGACACCTCGATCCGGGTGGGTGGGGACGAACTCGACGACGCGATCGTCAGCCACCTGAAGAAGAACTACAACCTGCTGATCGGCGACCAGACCGCCGAGATGATCAAGAAGGAGATCGGCAGCGCCTACAAGCTCGACGGCGAGCTCGAGATGGAGGTCAAGGGGCGCGACCTGGTCGCCGGGATCCCCAAGACGCTGCGCATCAGCAGCGAAGAGATTCGTCAGTCCCTGCAGGAGCCGCTGGCGCAGATGGTCGACGCGCTCAAGAGCGCGCTGGAGCAGACGCCTCCCGAGCTGGCGGCCGACATCGTCGACCGCGGGATCGTCATGACCGGTGGCGGTGCATTGCTGCGCAGTCTGCCCGAGCTGTTCCGCGAGGCCACCAACCTGCCGATCAACACGGTCGACGATCCCCTGTTCTGCGTCGTCCTGGGTACGGGCAAGATCCTCGACAACATCACGGCCTACGAGGACGTGATCATGCACTCCGGCAAGGACTGAGATGGCCGAACGTCCGCAGGGCCTGCACCGCGTCGGCGACCGACTCGTGCTGACCGTGTGCATCCTGCTGTCGATCTGGATGATGACCTGGGACGAGTCCGACCGCGTGCGGCGGGGTGCCGCGTGGTTGCACGCCGTGGTCACGCCGATCGAGTGGACGAATCGATTCGTCGAGGACCTGCTCGAGCTCGAGCGTGAGAACGAGCGTCTGCGGGCGCGCGTGGCGGCCCTGGAACTCGACCTGGCGCACCTGGAACGCGGCCGCCTCCGGCTCGAGGAGCTGGAGACGCGGGCCGGCTTCTACGAACGCACGCGGGGCCGCCTGGCTCCGGGCGAGGTGCTCGAGCTGGTGGTGAGCCGCATTCCGGTCCAGGCGAAGATCAAGACCTTCGGGGCCGACAGTCTCGAGGTCTGGATGCCGGTCATCACGGAGAACGGCCTGGCGGGTCGGGTGCGGCAGGTCCTCGACCGCGATCTCGCGCTCGTGCAGCTGCTCACCGAGGAGGACTCGCGGATCAGCGTCCGCGTGGCGCGGACCAACGTGACCGGCCTGCTCCGTCACGACGGGCGTCGTTTCTTCGTCGATCACGTGCCCCAGGGAGATCCGGTACGCGTGGGGGACGCCGTCGTCACCAGTGGTCTGGGCGGGACCGTTCCGGAGGGTCTGGCCGTGGGACGCGTGACCCGCGTGCGCTCGTCGCCCAGCGAACTCTTCCAGGAGATCGAGGTCGAGAGCGCCGTGCGCTTCAGTGCCCTGCGCCGGGTGTACGTGGTCACCCGTTCCGGCCCCTGGTACGCCGGCTTCGAGGGCACGGTCTCGTCCGTGCCCGACAGCCAGCGCGCGGCGCCCCGCGACACCAGTGCGGGGGCACGACGATGACCGGCATGCGTCTGATGGTGGCCGTGGCCATCACCCTGGTCGCACAGCTCGCCTTCGTGCCGAGGATCTCGATCGCCGGGATCACCCCGGACTTCGTGGTGCTGCTGGTGGTGCTCGTCGCTCTGCGGGCGGGCCCGTCGGGCGGTGCCGCGCTCGGATTCCTGGTGGGGCTGTTGCAGGGCATGCTCGCGCCCGAGACGCTCGGTCTCGATGCCCTGGCCAAGACGCTGGTGGGATGGGCGGTCGGGAAACTGTCGTCGTCGTTGGCCATCGAGGGCCCCGCGTTCTACTTCGGCCTGGTGGCGATGTCCGTGCTCGCCCACGACCTCGTCTACCTCGTCGGGCTCACCCAGCTCGACGTCGCCCGGTTCCTGGGACTGTTCGTGACCCACTCGATTCCCGCCGCCGTGTACACCGGTCTCGTGTCGCTCCTGATCGGGATGATCGCGAGGGCGGTCACCGGAGGAGTGCTGAACCGGACGGCGGAGGTGCGCCGTGGATGAGCGCTCGCGTCAGTGGCGGGCACGTGCCCTGATGATGGCCGCGGCCGTGGGCTTCGGTGTCCTGGCCATCACCCTGTTCACCATGCAGGTCGTCCTGCACCAGGACTACGCCCAGCTCGCGCGCGAGAACCGGCAGTACAGTCGACGGGTCCTCGCCCCGCGCGGACTGATCAGCGACCGCTCCGGCGTCACCCTCGCGCACAACGTCTACCAGGCGCGGATCACCTACCCGCGGAACCGGGTTCGTGAGGACGACCCGGTGCTGGCGCGTCTGGTCGGTCTGCTGGAGCTCGACCGCGACGCTCTCCTCGAATGGGTCGATCGGGCGCCGCCGGGAGATCGGATCACACTGGTGCGCCGCGCGACGCCTCGACAGATCGCGGTGGTCGAGGAACACCGCGTCGAGTTGCCGCAGGTGCAACTGCGGGTCGAACCGAGGCGGCACTACCGGAAGCACCCGCTCGCGAACCATCCGCTCGCGCCACACCTCGTGGGCTACGTCGGGGAGGTCCGACGCGACGAAACGGGTCGCAACAGTCCCTATTCCGCCGGAGACATGATCGGGCGCACCGGCATCGAGGCCTTCGCGGAACCCCTGCTCCGTGGCGAGCACGGCCGGAAGGTGGTCGAGGTGAATGCCTCCGGGCACGTCGTCGGCGAGCTCCCCGGAGTCCACGTTCCGGTGGTTCCCGGCGGCCACGTGTACCTGACGATCCACCACGCGTTGCAGAGTCGACTGGAGGAGCTGCTGCAGGACCGGGTCGGCGCCGGCGCCGTGGTCGAGATCGCCACGGGTGACGTGCTGGCGGCGGCCAGTGCGCCTTCGATCGACCTCAACGAGTTCACCGGAGGGATCAGCCACGAACGCGCGGCACAGCTGCGGTCGGATCCACGCAAGCCCGAGTTCAACCGGGTCTTCCGCGGAGTGTACCCGCCGGGCAGTCCCTTCAAGCTGATCACCGCGGCTGCCGCGCTCGAGCGCGGTCTGGTCGACCCCGAGGAGACCTTCGATCCCTGCTACGGCCGCTACCGTTTCGGCAACCGCTACTTCGGATGTTGGAAGGAGACAGGACACGGAGAACTCGACCTCGAGGGTGCGATCGTGCAGAGCTGCGACACGTACTTCTACCAGCTCGTACAGAGGCTCACCGTGGACCAGCTGGCCGAGACGGCGCGGCGGTTCGGCCTGGGCAACGACACGGGGTTGGAGTCCTTCCACGAACAGACGGGGCTGGTCCCCGACGCCGGTTTCTTCGACGCGCGGCACGGTCCGCGCGGGTGGACCGACGGAGTCAAGCTGAACCTCGCGATCGGGCAGGGGGAATTGCTGGTGACGCCGCTGCAGATGGCCCGGACCTTCGCGGCCATCGGAGGCGACGGGTACCTGTACCGTCCCCACGTGTTGCTGGTCACCGAGAACGCCTACGGCGTGCGCGACGCGCGCCACGTGTATCGCTCCACCCAGCCGGTGTGCTCGCCGCGGGTGCGTCGTTTCCTGCAGGAATCCATGCGCTCGGTCGTCCACGACGACCTGGGGACGGGAGGGCTCGCGCAGGTCGACGGATTCGAGGTCGCGGGCAAGACGGGAACTTCGGAGAACCCCTTCGGCGATCATCACGCGTGGTTCGTCGCCTACGCGCCGGCGCGGAATCCGGAGGTCGCCGTCGCGGTGATCGTGGAGAACTCTGGTCACGGCGGTGAGGTCGCCGCTCCGATCGTCGGAGAGGTCCTGCACGAGTACTTCGAACTCCAGGGCGCGGTGGCGTCCGACGGGGAGGCGCGCTGATGGGTCGTGTCCTTTCGATCCTCGTCCGGGCCGACGCCTTCGCCCTGATCGCCTGGGCGGCCCTGGTGGCGATCGGCCTGGCCGCGGTCTACAGCTGTACCGTCGATTTCCAGAGCTCGGCGGAGATCGTGCCCTCGAACCTGTCGCGGGCCGTGTTCCACACGCAGGTCACCTGGGCCGTGGTGGGAGCGATCGTGGCGCTGCTGTGTCTGCTGATCCCCTACCGGCACTTCGACACCCTGGCCTACGTCGCCTACGGCGTGGCGCTCGTGTTACTGGTCGCGGTGCTCGTCGTCGGTATGGAGTCCGGGGGCGGACGTCGGTGGTTGTCCCTCGGTGGCATGAGCTTCCAGCCCTCGGAGATCGCGAAGGTCGCGTTGATCCTCGCGCTGGGGCGCTTCCTCGCGGGCAGGAGGGATCGCTCGGCCAAGGTACTGGTGGGTGGCGCGGTCGCCTTCGTGCTGCCCCTGTTCCTGCTCGTCGTACGTGAGCCCGATCTGGGAACGGCGCTGGTCTATCCGGCGTTGGCGGTTCCCATGTTGTTCTGGGCCGGAGTTCCGGCTCGGCTCTTGTTGGCGTTGATCTCGCCGGTGCTCAGCGCGGTGATCATGTTCACCGGACAGCACACCCTGGACGATGTCTGGCCCTGGGTGTTGTACGTGATCGCCCTCATGGGCCTGTTGTACTTCGCGCGTCTGTACATCGTGCAGAACCTGCTGCTCATGGGCAGCAACCTGGTCACGGGTCTGGCCATTCCGTTGGTCTGGGAGAAGCTGCATCCCTACCAGCAGGCGCGGATCCTGGCCTTCTTCTCACCCAGCGACGCCGATCGGCTGGGCTACGGGTACCAGACCTTCCAGAGCAAGGTCGCCATCGGATCCGGAGGTCTGGCCGGCAAGGGGTACCTGGAAGGCAGCCAGAAGGGCCTGGCCTTCCTGCCGGAGCGCCACACCGACTTCATCTTCAGCGTGATCGGCGAGGAACTGGGTCTGCTCGGGGCGTTGGTCGTGCTGGCACTCTTCCTGTTGCTGGTCGTGCGCGCACTCCGCGTGGCCGAGATCAGCAAGCGTTCCTTCGGCGGCATGATCGCGGTGGGTGTGGCGAGCTACTTCTGCTTCCAGGCGCTGGTGAACATCGCGATCACGGTGGGTCTGCTCCCGGTCACCGGTCTCCCGTTGCCACTGCTCAGCAAGGGAGGAAGCTCCATGCTCGCGAGTTGCATCATGCTGGGGCTCCTGTTGAACGTCTCGGCGCGATGGTCCGAGGTCTGAGGCGGACGTGCTGGTCTTCGACGGTGGTCGTCTGCACGACGCGTCCGGGCACGAGGTCGCCTGGCCCGGTCTCGCGGTGCTCGGGGATCCCGTGGCCCATTCACTCAGCCCCCGTCTGCACACCGCCGCGCTCCGCGCGCGTGGTCTCGATCACGACTACGCAGCGATCCGGGTCGGAACCGAGGATCTCGCCACGTATCTGGTCACCGCCGCCGAGCACGGGGTGCTGGGGCTGAACCTGACCGTCCCGCACAAGGAGCACGGCCTGGCGCTCTGTGCGCAGGTCAGCGACGAGGCGCGTGAGATCGGAGCGGCGAACACGCTGGTGCGGCGTCGCGACCGCTGGCACGCCCACAACACCGACGCGCGCGGACTCGCACTGGCCCTGCAGTCGTGGCGCGGCCGACGCCTGGCGCGTTCGCTCGACCAGGTCGTGGTGATCGGGAGCGGAGGAGCGGCGCGGTCGGCGGTGGTGTGTGCCCGGGCGTTGGGGAGCCGACGGATCCGGGTGCTGGCCCGCCGTCCGGAGCGGGCGACGTGGGCGACGGCGATGGGGGCGGTGGCCGAGGCGCTACCCGAACGCATTCCCACCACGGCCACCCTGATTCTGCAGTGCACGCCGCTCGGTCTGGATCCCGAGCTGGACCCCTCGCCGTTGTCGCTCGACGGCCTGGCGTCGACGGCGATCGTGGTCGACCTCACCTACGCCGATCGACCCAGCGCCTTCCTGCGGCAGGCCATCGGTCGCGGTGTGGACGCGATCGACGGCCGTCGCATGCTCGTGGCCCAGGCGGCACTCGCGTTCTCCATGTGGTTCGGTGCGCAGCCTCCACTGACGGCCATGGGAGAGGTGCTCGGCCTGGAGTTCTGACCGCCTCCGCTTCCGTGTCCTCCCGGACCGCGAGACGAGACGATGCGGACGACCCTGGTCCGTGGCTTCTTCGATCTGATCTGGCCTCCACGTTGTCCGGTGTGCGACGACTGGTTCGAGCCGCCCGCCGGGGCGTGGCTCGAGGTGCGCGGACGCGCCGTGCTCCATCGCAGCTGTCGCGATCGCCTCGGGCCGGCGACCGAGTTGTCGATCGCCGCCGCCGCGGGGGCGACTCCGGTGTTCGCCCTGCTCGCCGACACTCCCGCCTGGTTCGCGATCCTGCACCGGGTGAAGTACGAGGGCGAGGGCGCGCTGCTCGGCCCCTGGATCGACTCGTTGGTCGACGCCGTCGCCGCCGGCGGCGGGTTGCCCCGCGGATCGGTGGTGGTCCCCGTTCCCGACGATCCGCGCCGGAGGCGGCAGAGGGGATTCAGTCCGGTGCGCTCGATCGCCGGCACCCTGGCTCGCGCGACCGGCGTGCGATTGCGCGAGGATCTGGTGCGGCGGCGGTTCGCGGCTCCGTCGCAGACCGAGAGCCCGGACGACCGCGCTCGCCGGCGCAACGTCGACCGTGTGTTCGGGGTCGGGCGCCTGGCGGAGATCTGCGCGACGGACCCGATCGTCCTGGTCGACGACCAGATCACGTCGGGAGCCACGGTCGGTGTCTGCGCCCGACTGCTGCGGGCCCGGGGAAACCCCACGGCGGTTGTCGTGCTCGCCCGGGCTCGGCGGGCGCCGCGGCTGCTGCAACCTTGACATCGGCAGGAATCGGTCCCTAGACTGCCGACTGCCGGAGCTGAGGCCCCGCGGCTTCATAAATATCGGCGCGCCAACCACTTGTGGGTATCAGTCCGGGTGTGGCGCGAAGGGGTCCACCACGAATCCACGCGAGCGGCCAGTAGGCCGGAACGGAAGCATCATGAAGAAGCTGACGGTCCAGGACGTCCAACTCGACGGCCGGCGTGTTCTCGTCCGGGTCGATTTCAACGTGCCTCTCGACGACCAGCGCACCATCACCGACGACACGCGCATCCGTGCCGCCTCGTCCACGGTCGAGTACATCCTCGCGCACGGCGGGCGCCCGGTGCTGATGAGCCACCTCGGCCGGCCCAAGGGTCAGCGCAAGGAGGAGTTCAGTCTCCGTCCCACCGCCGAACGGCTCGAGGAGATCGTCGGACGCAAGGTCCACTTCGCGCCCGACTGCATCGGGGACGAGACGCGGACCGTGGTCGAGAAGGCCGGTCGCGACGAGATCGTCCTGCTCGAGAACCTGCGGTTCCACGGTGAGGAGACCGACAACGACGCGGACTTCTCGGCGAAGCTCGCCGAGTTCGGCGACGTGTACGTGAACGACGCCTTCGGTACGGCGCACCGTGCGCACGCCTCGACGGTGGGAGTGACCCGTCACTTCGAGCAGCGGGTCAGCGGCCTGCTCATGGACAAGGAGCTCGAGAACCTCGGTTCGATGCTCGAGAATCCGCGGCGGCCGTTCGTCGCCGTGCTCGGCGGGGCCAAGGTCAGCGGCAAGATCGAGGTGATCGAGAACCTGCTCGGCCGTGTCGACTCGATCCTCGTCGGCGGGGGAATGGCCTTCACCTTCTTCCGCGTATTGGGTGTGGACACCGGTCGGAGCATCGTCGAAGAGCCATTGCTCGACACCGTGCGTTCGATCCTCGACCGGACGAAGGAGTCGAACACCGAGATCGTACTGCCCGAGGACCTGATCGTGGCCGATCGTTTCGACGCCGAAGCCGAGCGCGAGGAAGTCCTGGCGACCGACATCCCAGAGGGGTGGCAGGGCCTCGACGTGGGCAACCGCACGGTCAAGCGCTTCCAGGAGATCCTCGAGGGCGCGGGCACCATCTTCTGGAACGGCCCCATGGGCGTGTTCGAGATGGAGCCCTTCGCCAAGGGCACGCGCGCCGTCGCCCGGGCCATCGCGACCTCGACGGAGAACGGGGCGCGCTCGGTCGTCGGGGGAGGCGATTCGGTCTCGGCCCTCGTGCAGGCCGGTCTGGCTTCGAAGATCACGCACGTCTCGACCGGCGGGGGCGCCTCGCTGGAGTTCATGGCGGGCAAGTCCCTGCCGGGAGTCGACGCACTGAGCGATGCGTCGCCGAGCACGGTCTGAACGGATCCGGGAGGGATCGACATGGCACGCCGTCCACTGCTGATGGGCAACTGGAAGATGAACCTGGGACTCGCGCAGGCGCGTGAGTTGGCCGAGACCCTGGTGCGACGCACGCAGACCACCTTCGCCGGTCCGGAGATGGTGGTGTGCCCGAGCTTCGTCCACATCCCCGTCGTCGCGCAGATCATGGAGAAGTCGGCGATCGAATGGGGCGGGCAGGACTGTGTGGAACAGGAGCCGGGGGCCGTCACCGGCGGTGTGAGCGCCGAGCAGCTGCGCGAGATCGGCGCGAAGTGGGTGATCCTCGGCCACAGCGAACGCCGGCAGATCTTCCAGGAGAGCGACGCCAGCGTTCGCGAAAAGGTCAAGGCGGCCTTCCGCGTGGGCCTGACGCCCGTGGTGTGCGTGGGCGAGACGCTGTCGCAGCGCGAGTCCGGTCGGACCGAGGAGGTCGTGTCGACGCAGGTCCACGGGGCTCTCGAGGATCTTCGCGCCGAGCAGGTGGGGGCGATGACCATTGCCTACGAGCCCGTGTGGGCGATCGGCACCGGTCACAGCGCCGAGCCCGACGACGTCGAGAAGGTCCACGCTCTGGTCCGCGGCCTGCTGGCCGAGGCCTCGAGCGCGCAGATCGCCGATGGGGTGCGTATCCTGTACGGCGGCAGCGTGAACGAGGACAACGTCGCGGACTACATGGCCTGCGAGGACGTCGACGGGGCCCTGGTGGGAGGCGCGAGCCTCGATCCGGAGCGTTTCCTGTCGATCGTCCGCTATCAGGACCGGCCGAGTTGACACCCCCGTGGGCCGTTGCTAGCTTTGACGGCCGGTCCTGAACGCGGGGCCGCCGGAACCCCGGGATCGACCCCGCCGTCGTCGAAGAGAGCGCGATGTACTACCTGTTCTTCGGAATCCATCTGCTGATCTCGTTCCTGATCGTCGTCGTCGTCCTTCTGCAGCGCTCCAAGGGTGGGGGGCTGTCGGGCGCCTTCGGCGGTGTCGGAGCGGGAGACGCCGCGTTCGGCAGTGTGGGTGTGACCACGTTCCTGCACAAGACCACCATCTACCTGGCCATCGGCTTCATGGTGACGAGCCTCAGCCTCGCGTACATGACGGCCACGCGCAGCCAGGCCATTCCGACGGGGCCGACCGGTGGCGTGGGTGAGACCGTGCTCCCCGTCGGAGATGCGCCGGTCATGCCCGAGCAGCCCGCGGGCGCGGCGGGTGACAGTCTGATCCTCGACGACGAGATCGTTCCCGGTGGCGACGACACCGTGGTGCCGCCGGCGGGTGCCGACACGTCGATCGTCCCGCAGGGCGAGACGCCTGAACGGAGCGGAGGCCAGTAGGTCTCGAACGCGCGAGAGCATCGTGCTCGGGTGGTGGAATTGGTAGACACGCTATCTTGAGGGGGTAGTGGCGAAAGCCGTGCGGGTTCAAATCCCGCCCCGAGCACCACGAACGATGACGGCCCGGATCGAACACGATCCGGGCCGTCGCATTTCCCCCCACGTCGTGAACGCGGTGTGCATCGATCGCCCGACGCGGGCGAGACGGGGAAAATCAGTCCTCTTCGGGATTTTTTTTGTTTGACAGTCGTTGATGCGCTTCGAATAATGCCGCCGGCTGAGCCGAGTGGAACGCCGATTGCTCCGCCGTGCGCGGATCCTTCGTGCGAATCCACGAAGCTCCCATCGCGGGCATCCGTGCCCACGATCCAAGGCTGCAAGACAAGGCTGCAAGATAAAGCGAGGCTGACGATGGAAGACGGAATCATGCTGGCCGCGGCGAAGAAGAAGTCGACCGCGAAGAAGAAGAAGGCGACTGCCAAGAAGAAGAAGACGACGGCGCGCAAGAAGAAGACGGCCGCCCGGAAGAAGAAGACCACCGCCCGCAAGAAGAAGACGGCGGCGAAGAAGAAGAAGACCGCTGCCAAGCGGAAGAAGACCGCGGCGAAGAAGAAGAAGACGGCGGCGCGGAAGAAGAAGACCACTGCGCGCAAGAAGAAGACCACCGCGCGCAAGAAGAAGACCAGCGCCCGCAAGAAGAAGACGACGGCGCGCAAGAAGAAGACCACCGCCCGCAAGAAGAAGACCGCGGCGCGGAAGAAGCGTTAGACCCCGGGTCGAGCGCCACGAACACGGGCGGCGAGGTCATCCTCGCCGCCCGTTCGCGTTTCCGACTGGAGAGGAGCGGTGCTCCACGCGGCCTCAGCGCGAGGCCGTGGCAGCGTCCTCGTCCTCGAAGACCTCGTCCGGCACGTCGTAGCGCCAGGTGATGCCCGCCGTCACCGAGGGGAACAGCAGCGAGGCGTCGAGCGACACTTCGTCGGTCTCCCAGGTGTACAGACGCAGGTCCGCGGCGACGAAGCCTCGGACCGAACCGGCGATCGGGAATCCGTATCCGCCGCCCGCGGTGAAGAAGAGGGCGCCGACGTCATCGGTGTCGGAGAACTGGTTCAGGATGCCGCCGAAGCCGAGATGTACGAAGGGACGCCGCGGGTTCCGGCGCTCCCGGCCCAGGTGGTAGACCACCTTCCCGCCGCCCGCGAAGGTCGTCATCGTGGCGCGGTCGATCTCGGTGACCTCGTCGACGATCTCTTCCTCGATCACGCGCCGGCCGCGGAACACCGCGTCGGCTTGGCCGAACTCCCCGAACAACTGCATGCCGAAGTTCTCGTTCAGGAAGAAGCTCACGCGACCGCCGACGACATAGCCCGTCTCGATCTTCTTCTCCGGCGCCTGGACGGGGGGGTCCGGAACCTCGCCGCTGAAATCCAGGATGTCGTCCCGGGCGGTGTCGTTGGTGAGTTCGGTCAGCGGGGCCGGCAGCGAGAGGTAGGTGTCGCCGGCCATCATCCCCCCGTACAGCGACATCTCGATGCGATGCACACGCAGAAGGGGCTCTTCCTCCTCGTCTCCGCTCTGGGCCAGCGCGGGCTGGCCGCTCCAGACGAGGAGCAGGACGAGCAGCAGGCCTGCGCTCGCCGCTCGTGCCGACCGAAGGCCCTGCTCCCGGCGCAGGGGCCGTGGCGCCGACTCCGTCGTCGCCCGGATGCCGTCAAACAGAAGAGCGTCCATGATTCCCTGGATCGAAGGCCCGCCCACGACACCGGGCCCGGCGAGGCCGCGGCGCCACGGAAGGGGGCGCGGATCGGTTCTCGGGGCTCCGCAGGGAACCCCCGCGCATTCGTCCGGGCGGGCGCAGCGGTGTCCGCGGCAGACCCACCGGGCGAGCACGACAGCGGCTCAATGTAGGGGAGCGGAGAGGCGTATGTCAAAGGCGGAACCGAAGTTTCCCCCCGGGCGTCGGATCACGGAACACGGGGCGCCCACCGCGTTGACACCCCTCTCGACACGGTGCTAACTTGGCCGATCCGGGCTTCTGCGCCCCGGAATCCGTCGCTCGCGGCCGCGACCGCGCCCGCCAGGGCCGCCGACCATCTTCCACCCAGACCCTTGTCCATGGGGAGCCGTCGACTTGAAGTCCTACCCACCGCAAGACATCCGCAATCTCGCCCTCGTCGCCCACCAGGGCGCCGGCAAGACCACGCTGGCCGAGGCCATCCTGTTCAAGACGGGCGCGATCGCGCGCATGGGAAGTGTCGACGAGGGAACGAGCAATCTCGACTACCACCAGAGCGAGATCGACCACAAGACGAGCATCTTCTCGGCGGTGGGCTCGTGCGAACACGAGAACACGAAGTTCAACCTGGTCGACACCCCGGGCGTCGAGGACTTCCGGGGCGAGGCGATCGCCGCCATGCAGGTCGTCGAGAGCGCGATGGTCGTCCTGCGGGCCGATGGTGGCGTCGAGGTCGGGACCGAGGCGGTCTGGGAGCTGGTCGAGAAGAACGGCCTGCCCGCGATCCTGACCGTGACCAAGATGGACAAGGAGAACGCGGACTTCCAGCAGACCTACGACCAGATCCGCGAGCGCTTGAGCGGCAAGGCCATTCCGGTGCAGCTGCCCATCGGCCAGGGTCCGGAGTTCCAGGGTCTGATCGACGTGGCCACGGGCAAGGCCTACCTGTACGACGCCCAGGGCAATTCGCAGGAGACCGAGATCCCCGAGGACATGCGCGACGCCTACGAGACGGCGCGCGAGGAGCTGTTCAACGCCGCAGCCGAACACGACGACGCCCTGGTCGAGAAATTCCTCGAGGAAGGCGAACTGACGACCGACGAGATCACCCAGGGGATCCGGATCGGCGTCCGGGACCGCACGTTCTTCCCCATCTGTGCGGTGAGCGCTGTCGACGGTGGCATCGGCATGCGCCCGTTGCTGCACTGCATCAAGGAGTACCTGCCTCCGAGCGACGTGCGGCCGTCGCTGGAGGCCGTCGACTCCTCCGACGCCGAGACCGAACTGCAGACCGGTGCCGACGCGCCGACTTTCGCCCGGGTGTTCAAGGTGTCGATCGAGAAGGACGCCGGCGAATTCTCGCTCATGCGCTGCTTCGCCGGGTCGATCGAGGCGGGGAACGAGTACAGGAACTCCACGCACGACCGCACCGAGCGCGTCACCCAGCTCTTCAGCCTCGAGGGCAAGAACCGCGAGAAGATCGAGCGCATCGGTTGCGGGGACTTCGGAGCCGCGGTGAAGCTCAAGGACACGCACTGCGGCGACACGCTGGCCGACAAGAGCATCGACGCCCACCTGCCGCCGATCGCCTACCCCGTGCCGACCTCCCGGGTGGCCCTGCGTCCGGTGAAGGAGGGCGAGGACGACAAGGTCGCCCAGGGCCTGGCCCGGATCCACGAAGAAGACCCGACCTTCAAGTTCGGCCAGGATCCCGAGACCCATCAGATGGTGCTCGAGGGCATGGGGGAGATGCACTTCGACATCATCCTCGAGCGCCTGGCCCGCCGCTACGGCGCCGAGGTCACCCGTCACGAACCGCGGATCCCGTACCGCGAGACGCTCAAGTCCTCGATCGAGGTCCACGCCCGCCACAAGAAGCAGTCGGGCGGCCGCGGGCAGTTCGCCGACGTCCACATCCGCTTCGAGCCGTTGACGCGGGGCGAGGACTTCGAGTTCGTCGACGCCATCGTCGGCGGTGTGGTGCCCGGCAAGTTCATCCCCGCCGTCGAGAAGGGCATCCGCGAGACCATGCAGAAAGGTGCCCTGGCGGGTTACCGGGTGGTCGACCTGAAGGCCACACTCTTCGACGGGCAGTACCACGCCGTGGACTCCAGCGAGGCGGCCTTCAAGACCGCGGCCTGGCAGGCCATGCGCAAGGCCTTCAACGAAGGTCAGGCGACGATCCTCGAGCCCGTCTACGAGGTCGAGATCAAGGTCCCCGACTCGGTCATGGGCGATGTCATGGGCGACCTGAGCTCGCGTCGTGGCCGGATCCTCGGGAGCGAGACGGCGGGCCACATGGCGATCGTTCGGGCGCACGTACCCCTCGCCGAGTTGTACCGTTACAGCACCGACCTGCGTTCCATGAGCCAGGGCCGGGCGACGCACACCCGCACGTTCCACCAGTACGAAGAAGTCCCGGGCGACGTCCTCAAGAAGATCGTGGAGGAGTCGACCCTCGAGGCCGAGGAGGCCTGAGCCGAATCACCCGGGCGTGCCCGCGGAAGCGCGGGCAGGCTCGCCGTCGCAGGAGAGAGACGTGTCCGGCCATTCCAAGTGGGCGACGATCAAGCGGAAGAAGGGCGCCAACGACGCGAAGCGCGGCAAGCTCTTCACACGCCTGGCCAAGGAGATCACCATCGCCGCCCGAGACGGCGGGGGGGATCCGGAGATGAACGCCGGACTGCGCACGGCGATCAACAACGCCAAGGCGCAGAACATGCCCAACGACAACATCGACCGCGCGATCAAGCGCGGCACCGGTGAGGTCGACGGCGTCAGCTACGAGGAGAAGACCTTCGCCGGCTTCTACGGCGGAGTGGCGATCCTGGTGAACACGGTGACCGACAACAACAACCGGACCACGGCCGAGGTCCGGCACGTGTTCAGCAAGCACAACGGCAAGATGGTCGACACCGGATCGGCCTCGATCTACTTCGAGCGCAAGGGCATCATCACCGTCTCCGCGTCGGAGACCGACGAGGAGAAGGTCATGGAAGTCGTCATCGACGCCGGGGCCGAGGACGTCGAGACCGAGGACGAAGTGATCACGGTGACCACGCCGCGCGAGGGCTTCCACGCCGTCGTCAAGGCGCTCGAGTCGGCCGGGATCCAGCCGCAGACCGCCGAGCTACAGGACGTGCCGACCAACACGGTGGTCATCGCCGGGAGCGACGCCGAGGGGCTCATGAAGCTCCTGAGCGTGCTCGACGATCTCGACGACACCAGCTCGGTCGCCGCGAACTACGACATCCCCGACGACGAGATGGCCAAGCTCCAGGAACTGTTCGGATGATCCGTCTGCTGGGGCTCGATCCCGGCAGCCGGCGCCTGGGGTGGGGTGCGATCGAGGTCGACGGATCGCGTCTGGCCCATCTCGGACACGGAACCATCGTCGCGCCCGAGCGCCGGCCCTTGCCCGAGCGGCTGCTGCTGCTGCACGACGAACTCGAGCGGGTCCTCGATCGGTTGCAACCGGCGTCCATCGGCCTGGAGCAGGTCTACACGGGGCCGAACCCGAAGTCGGCCCTCACGCTCGGGCAGGCCCGCGGTGTGATCATGCTCTGCGTGGCCCGCCGCGAGCTCGATCTCGCCGAGTACGCTCCGGCCGAGATCAAGGTGGCCGTGACCGGCAACGGCCGGTCGGACAAGTCCCAGATGGCGCGCATGCTCGAACGGCTGCTGGCCGTCGACCTGCGCGAGGCGGGCGAAGACAGCACCGATGCGCTCGCGGTGGCGGTGTGCCACGCCCACGGGCGTCAGCGCCGTCGTCTCGTGGAGCGCGCCCGATCCACGCGCGCCTGAGGAACCCGAGGAAGCGGCCATGTACGCCTTCGTCGAGGGAGAGATCGACTCGCTGGGACCGCCGGTGGTGGTGTCCGTCGCCGGCGTCGGATACGAGGTCTGGGTGCCCGAGCGTCACCGCCACGAGCTGGCCGCCCACGTCGGTCCGGTCCGGCTCTACACGCATCTGCAGGTGCGTGAGGACGACATGACGCTCTACGGGTTTCCCAGTCCGGCCCGGCGCGAAGTCTTCCGCGCACTGATCTCGGTGAACGGAGTGGGGCCGAAGGTCGCGCTGGCCGTACTGGGCGACGACGCGGCCGACGAGGTACTGCGCGGGATCCGCCGCGGCGATCACGAACCCCTGCGGTCGGTGAAGGGGATCGGCAAGAAGACCGCCGAGCGCATCGTCATCGATCTGCAGGAGCGGGCCGCCGCCTGGATCGACTCGGGACCCGCATCCGAGACGGAGCCCGCGTCCGCCGGCGAGGTCGACGATCCACTGGCCGCCGAGGCCCTCCTGGCCCTGCAGGCACTGGGCGTCTCGCCGGATCGCGCGAGCGCGGCGATCGTCGCGGTGCTGGAGCACGACGAGCGACCGGACGACGTCGAGGCTCTGTTGCGCCGGGCACTGCGGCGCCTGCATCCGGCCGGCTGAGCGCGGTCTCGATCCGAACGAGGGAGTCCCGATCCGTGAACGAACCACAGCAACGCTGGACCGACCCCCGCCCGCAGGATGCCGAGCGCGGTGACGAGACCTCGCTGCGCCCGCACCGCCTCGACCACTTCATCGGTCAGGAGCGGGTGAAGGGTCAGCTGGCGCTGTTCCTGCGCGCGGCCCGCGAGCGTGACGAGATGCTCGACCACGTGCTCTTCTACGGGCCGCCGGGTCTGGGCAAGACCACCCTGGCCGGAATCGTGGCCCGCGAGATGGACTGCGAGCTACGGGTCACCAGTGGCCCCGCCTTCCAGAACGCGGCGGAACTGGCCAGTGTGCTGACGAGCGAAGAAGGGCGCCACTGCCTGTTCATCGACGAGATCCACCGCCTGGGTCGCGTGGTCGAGGAACACTTGTATCCGGCCATGGAGGACTTCACGGTGGAACTGGTGGTCGACAAGGGGCCGGCCGCCCGGCGCTACCAGCTCCCATTGTCGCCGTTCACACTGGTCGGCGCGACGACGCGTGCCGGTATGATCACGCCGGCCATGCGCAGTCGTTTCGGGATCGTCCTGCACCTCGACTTCTACCCGCCCGCGGAGCTGGCGGTGATCGTCCGGCGCAGCGCGGCGATCCTGGGTGTCGAGCTCGACGACGACGGCGCCGACGAGATCGCCCGCCGGAGCCGAGGGACTCCCCGCGTGGCCAACCGTCTGCTGCGGCGGGTGCGCGACGTGGCGCAGGTCGAGGGGGCACCACGCGTCGATCGCGAGGTCGCCCAGCGCGCGCTCACCCTGCTCGAGGTCGACGCACTCGGGCTCGAGACGCTCGATCGCAACTACCTCGAATGTCTCGTGCGGACCTTCGAGGGCGGGCCGGTGGGTCTGTCGACGTTGTCGGTCAGCCTGGGCGAGGAGTCGGACACGCTCGAGGACGTGGTCGAACCCTTCCTGATCCAGCGCGGACTCGTGCAGCGCACGCCGCGCGGGCGCGCGGCCACGTCGCGGGCCTTCGAACACCTGGGCCTGCGCCCGAGGCGATCGGTCGAGGATCCGCTGCTGTGAGCAGGACTCCGCGTCTCGACGACGTCGACTACCACCTGCCGCCCGAGCGGATCGCCCAACGACCGCCCGATCGTCGCACCGGTTCACGCCTGCTGTGCTGGCACGCTGACGGAACGCTGGAGCACCGTCGCTTCGAGCAGGTCGTGGACCTGCTGCGCCCCGGCGATCTGCTCGTGCTGAACGACACACGGGTCTTCCCCGCGCGCCTGTTGGGACGCAAGCGGTCCGGGACGGCCGCGGTCGAGATGCTGCTGGTCCGCCCGCGCGAGGACGTGGGCCCTTGCACGTGGGAGGCCATGTTGCGCCCCGCCCGTCGCCTGCCGCCGGGAACGTCGATCGAGCTCGACGGAGGACTCGAGGCGCGCGTGGATCGACGCACCGACGACGGCACCTCCCTCGTCGAGCTCGATCGACCCGAGGCGGTCATCGCCCACTGCCGCCGCCACGGGCACGTCCCGTTGCCGCCGTACATCGACCGGCCGGACGACGCCACCGACCGGGAGCGCTACCAGACGGTGTTCGCCCGGGTCGACGGATCCGTCGCCGCGCCGACGGCGGGACTCCACTTCGACGACGGCCTGCTGGAACGTGTCGAGGCCGCGGGTGTGGAGCGCACGCAGGTGACGCTCCACGTGGGCCCGGGAACCTTCCGCCCGCTCGACGAGGACGACGTCGCCGGCGAGACGTTGCACGCCGAGTGGTGCGAGGTGGGTGAGGGCGCCGTCGAGGCCCTGCGCCGGACCCGCGCGCGCGGAGGTCGCGTCGTGGCCGTGGGGACCACCGCCTGTCGCAGCCTCGAGACGCTCGACGACGTCCCGCATCCGTTCCGCGGGGCCACCGAGCTGTTCGTCAAACCGGGCCACCGCTTCCGCTGGGTCGACGTGTTGATCACGAACTTCCACCTGCCCCGCAGCTCGCTGTTGCTGCTCGTCGCCGCCCTCGCGCCGGGCCGCTGGCGCAAGGCCTACGAGGAGGCGGTCGCGGCGGGCTACCGGTTCTACAGCTACGGCGACGCGAACTGGATCGAGAGGACGTCGTGAGCGGATTCGGCTTCGAGTGCACGCACACCGACGGACGTGCGCGGCGCGGGCGCCTGCACACCGACCACGGCGTGATCGAAACGCCGGTGTTCATGCCCGTGGGGACGCAGGCCACGGTGAAGGGACTGACGCCCGAGCAGATCCGGGCCACTGGCGCCTCGATGATCCTGGCCAACACCTATCACCTGTACCTGCGGCCCGGGCACGAGAGGATCGCGCGCCTGGGCGGTCTGCATCGCTTCAGCACCTGGGACGGAGCGATGCTCACCGACAGCGGGGGATTCCAGGTCTTCAGCCTTGGCGACCTGCGCGAGATCGACGACGACGGTGTGTCGTTCCGCAGCCATCTCGACGGGAGTCCGCACCGATTCACGCCGGAACACGCCATGGACGTCCAGGCGGCCCTGGGCGCCGACGTGGTCATGGCCTTCGACGAGTGTCCGGCCCTGCCCGCCGCCGACGAGGACGTGGCCCGCGCGGTGGACCGCACCGTCGCCTGGGCGCGGCGCTGTCGCGATCACTTCGGTCCGCGGCGACGTCACGAGGCGGGGCACCAGCAGGCGCTGTTCGGGATCGTCCAGGGGGGGCTGGTCGCGTCCGAGCGCGCTCGCTGCGCCGAGGCGCTGATCGAGCTCGACCTGCCCGGCTACGCGATCGGCGGGCTGTCGGTGGGCGAGTCGAAGGACGACATGCACCGCACGAGCCGCAGCACGGCGGCGCTCCTGCCCGCCGACCGGCCGCGCTACCTCATGGGGGTGGGATATCCCGAGGACATCGTCGCTGCGGTCGCCGGTGGGGTCGACATGTTCGACTGCGTCCTCCCCACACGCCTGGCGCGCCACGGCACGCTCCTGACCGAGGCGGGGCGGATCCATCTTCGCAACGCCCGCTTCGCCGAGGACGAACGTCCGCCCGATCCCGCGTGCGACTGCCCCGTCTGCCGGCGCTTCAGCCGGGCCTACCTGCGTCACCTCGTGGTCGCCGGCGAGCTGCTCGGGATGATCCTGGGCACGGTCCACAACGTGACGCACTACCAGCGCCTGATGCGCGAGATCCGCGACGCCATCGAGGCGGGTCGCTTCGAGCAGCTCGCGGATCGCATCGGGACGCGTCCCACGCGTGCACCCGCCGAGGCCTAGGCGGCGCGCGGAGGCCTCGTCGCTTGCCGCCTCCGGAGCCGCGACCTAGACTCCCTCCGTCGAGGCCGCCCGGAGGCCCGCTCCGACCCGTGACCCGCGAAAGGTCCTTTCCATGGCACTGTCGCTTCCGTCCGCGCTGCTCACGGCCGCCCCTTCGGCGCCGTTCGCCTTCGCCCCGCCGTCCGACGGCGAGGGGGGCAATCCCTTCATCGGGCTGCTGCCCCTGGTCCTGATCATGGTGATCTTCTACCTGCTGGTCATCCGTCCGCAGCAGAAGCGCTACAAGGACCACCAGAAGATGGTGCAGGCCCTGGGCCGGGGGGACCGGATCCTCACCAACGGCGGGCTCTACGCCACGGTCCAGGACGTCAAGGACGACATGATCGTGTGCGTGATCGCCGACGGAGTGAAGGTCGAGGTCGCGAAGAATTCGGTGTCGTCACGTGTGGCGGCCAAGGGTGCCAAGGAAGAGGGCGGCAAGTCCGGCAAGTCCTCGAAGAAGTAGGTCATGCGCGAAGAAGAGCTCGAGGTCCTGCTGTACGGTCATCCCGATCTGCGTGTGAAGTGCGATCCGGTGGAGACCTTCGACGACGAGCTGCGTGCGCTCGCTCGTCGCATGGAGACCACCATGCTCGCCGAGCGCGGGATCGGTCTGGCCGCGCCGCAGGTGGGCGTGACGCGACGCATGTTCCTGGCCGAGGACCAGCGCGAGGGTCTGCCGCGTACGCTCGCCCTGGTGAATCCCGAGATCACCTTCCTCTCGCAGGAGCGCGACAAGTTCAACGAGGGTTGCCTGAGCTTCCCCGACGTCTTCGCCGACGTGAACCGCCCCGTGCGCGCGCAGGTGCGCTACCAGGACCTCGAAGGCAACGAGCACCAACTCGAGGACGACGGACTGCTCGCGCGGGTGGTCCAGCACGAGCACGACCACCTCGACGGCAGGCTCTTCGTCGACCACCTGCCCATGATCAAGCGCAAGCTGCTCGCCCGGAAGCTCAAGGATCTGCAGCGCCGGGCCCGCGAACAGCAGCAGACCGGTCGCTGAACCGATGCGCGCCGTCTTCTGCGGATCCCCCGACTTCGCCGTGCCCGCGCTCGACGCCGTGGTCGACGCGGGCTTCGAGGTCCCTCTGGTGGTCAGCCAGCCCGACCGGGTCCGAGGCCGTCGAGGCAAAGCCACACCGACGCCCGTCCGGGCGCGGGGGGTCGAGCGCGGACTCGACACCGCCGTGCTGGAACGGGGCAAGGCGAACCGGGTGGCGCTGTACGAGCGGGTGCTGGCCCTGGAGCCCGACATCGTGCTCGTGGTGGCCTTCGGGCACATCGTGCGCGAGCCCTTGCTCGGCGGAGCGCGGCTCGGCTGTCTGAACGTGCATGCCTCCTTGCTCCCCCGTTGGAGGGGGCCCGCGCCGATCCACACCGCGATCGTGGCCGGCGACGACGAGACCGGTGTCTGCACCATGGAGCTCGCCGCCGGCGTCGACACGGGCGATGTCTACGACGTGTCCCGCACGTCGATCGAGCCGAATCTCACCGCCGGCGAACTGCACGATCGTCTGGCGGTCCTCGGTGCCGACCTGCTGGTGTCGACCCTGCGCCGTCTCGACGAGGGGGACACCCACGCCACGCCGCAGCCCGAGGAGGGGATCACGCACGCACCGATGCTTTCGAAGTCCGAGGGCAGCGTGGACTTCGACGCTCCCTGCCGTCGCGTGCACGACCGCGTGCGCGGTTTCGATCCGTGGCCGGGCGTGACCGTGCGCAGCGGCGAGGTACACCTGAAGCTGAGCGGATCCCGCGCGCTGTCGCTGCCCGCGCGGGAGGCGCCGGGAACGATCGAGACGATCGACGACGAGGGAATGCTCGTGGCCTGTGCCGACGATCTGCTCCTGGTCCGTCGCGTCCAGCCGGCCGGACGACGACCCATGCGTCCGATCGAGTGCGCGCGGGGACACGGGCTGGCCGTGGGAGCGGCGTTGCGCCCCGTCGAGGGCTTCGAGCCGGTGGAGCCGCGGCTTTGAGGCGGAAGGTGCGTGGCCGGCGGGTGCGCCGGGTCGATCCCGTTCGGCGGGCCGCCGTCGAACTGCTGGAGGCGTGGCAGAGGGGACACCGACACGTCGAGGATCTGGTCGAGGACCTGGAACGTCGCCCCGGTCCGGACAGCGCATCGGATCGGGCCTACGTCGACCGGCGCCGGTTGCGCGAGATCGTCTACGGGGCGGTTCGTCTGCACGCGCGCTACGATCATCTGATCGCGGTGTTCAGCGACGGCACCAAATCGCCGCCGCCCCGCCTGCGTGCCCTCTTCTGGGTCGCCCTGCACGAACACACCGAAATGCGGTCACCCGATCACGCCGTGGTGAGCGAGGCGGTCGACCTGACCCATGCCCTGCGGCTGGAATGGGCTGCCGGTTGGGTCAACGCCGTCTTGCGCCGGGCGACACGTGAGGACCTGGCGTCGTGCTTCCCCGATCCCGGGACGGACCCGATCGGTCACGCCGCGACCTGGCACAGCCATCCGCGGTGGTTGGCCGAACGGTGGCACGCTCTGCTCGGCGCCGCCGAGATGTCCGCGCTGTGCGCGGCGGGCAACGAGCGTCCGGTCGTCCACCTGCGGGCCGCTCCCGGCCGCCGCGACGCACTGCAGGACGAACTCCGACGCTTCGAGTGGGAAACGCACGCCGTCGACGGGGTGCCCGATGCCCTGGAGCTGGACACCCGGGTCCCGCCGGCCGTCGTGCTCGAGGCGGTCGAGGAGTCCTGTGCCGTGCAGGACGCCGCGGCTCAACTCGTGGCTCCGCTGCTGACCCTCGAACCGGTTGCGGAGCCACGCGTTCTCGACGCCTGTGCCGCGCCCGGCGGCAAGACCCTGCACCTGGCCCAGTTGCTGGGGACGTCGGCGCACGTCGTCGCCGCCGATCCGGTCGCCGCCCGACTGACCCGGGTGCGGCAGGGACTCGACCGGCTCGACCTCGGCGGCCGCGTGCACCTGGTGGCGGCCGACGGTGAGGCCCTGCCCCTGCGCGCGGGCGCCTTCGACGGCGTGCTCGTCGACGCTCCCTGCACGGGGACGGGCGTGCTCGCCCGCCGTCACGATGCGCGCTGGCTGCGCCGTCCCGAAGACCTGGTCGAACTGCCGAAGCTGCAGGCGCGACTGCTCGAGGCGGCCATCGACCGCACGCGAGCCGGCGGTGTGATCGTCTACGCGACCTGCTCGCTCGAGCCCGAGGAGAACGACGAAGTGGTGGACACCGTCCTCGCCCGTCGCGAGGATATCGAGGAGATCGGTGTGGACGATGCCGTCGACGAACGATTCCGGCGCGGATCCCGGTTGCAGACCTGGCCGCACCGCCACGGGATCGACGGCGCATTCGCCGCGCGTCTGCGGCGAACCGGTGAGGTCGCTTCGTGAGTCTCGGTCGCCTGCTCCTGACCCTCGCGCTCGTGCTGGTCCTCGGCGTGGCCCTCGTGGGCGCGGCCGACCTGTGGTTGCTGCCGTGGATCGTGCACCAGCAGACCGAGGTGCTCGTCCCCGACCTGACCGGCCGCTCGCTCGACGAGGCGGAGCAGGAACTCGCCGACCTCGGACTGCGCATGATCACCGGCGAAGAGGTCTACGATCCGGGAGCCTCCGCCGGAACGGTCCTGGAGCAGCACCCGCCCACCCTGCGCGCCGTGCGCCGGGGTCGGCCGGTGACGGTGGTGGTCGCGGCCGGGGAACCCCTGGCGCGGGTCCCCGACCTGGTCGGTCTGAGCCAGCGCCAGTGCGAGATCGAACTCGGCCGCGTCGGGTTGCGGCTGGGCCGGGTGGCGCGCAGCTTCGACCCCGACGGCTCGCTCGGCGTCGTGGCCCAGCGGCCGCACGCCGGCACCGACGTCCAGCGGGAGAGCGCGGTGTCGATCCTCGTGCGCGAGGGCCACGAGCGGTCGTGGCACCGGATGCCGAACCTGGTCGGCAATCCCCTCGGTCGGGTCCGCGAGGAACTGGGCCGTGCGGGCTTCGACATCCGTCGCGTCACGTATCGTTCCGACGCCGGGCAGTTGCCCGGTACGGTCCTCGACCAGTGGCCCCCGGCGGGGTCACGCATCCCCACGGGAGGATCCATTGAGCTGGTGGCAGCGAGCCGGGGCTGATCCCGCCGCCGTAGCCGTCGCGCCGTCGATCCTGGCCGCCGACGCCGCGCGGCTGGGAGCCGCGGTCGAGGCGGTCGACGCGGCCGGTGCGGACCTGATCCACCTCGACGTCATGGACGGTCACTTCGTCGACAACATCACGCTGGGTCCGCACGTGGCCGCGGCGCTCCGCCGGCACACCCGCCTGCCGCTCGACTGCCACCTCATGGTCACCGATCCGGCCGACTACGCCCCTCGCTTCGCCGACGCCGGCGCGGATTCCGTGAGCTTCCACTGGGAACTCGAGACAGACCACGTGGCCATCGCCCGGCGGCTGCGCGAGGGCGGGTGCCGGCCCGGCCTCGTGGTCAACCCCAGGACCGACATCGGACCGAAGATGCGTGACGTCCTGGGCGCATTCGACCTCGTTCTCGTCATGTCGGTGCACCCGGGCTTCGGGGGCCAGGCCTTCGACCCGTCCGTCCTGCCCAAGCTGCAGGAACTGGCCCGCTGGCGGGAGGAGGACGGCCTGGACCTCGTGCTCGAGATCGACGGTGGTATCAACGCCGACACCGCCCCCCGGGCGCGAGCCGCCGGCGCGCAGATCCTGGTCGCCGGTTCGGCGGTCTTCGGGGGTGACGACCCCGCCGCGGCGATCGCCGCGCTGCGCTCGGAGGGCTGAGGGCGACGAGGACGCCAGTTGCGGCCCTTGTCGCCGTTTGCTACCGTTCTACGCTGTGCTCGAAACCGGAGGCGCCGGCTTCCGGGAACGCACTCGCAGGAGAAGCGCCGGCCCCGCGTGCCGGCGACCGCACGGAACCGGGCGCAGGCCCGGTTCTTCGTCCCGGCCCGGGGAGGCCGGGCGGGATCCCCGCAGAGAACGACGTCGGGAGAAGATCGTGTTCGGCGATCTGCAGGAAAGACTCGAAGGCGTGTTCCGTGGCCTGACCGGCGCGGGCAAGCTGCGCGAGGAAGACGTCGCCGACGCGATGCGCGAGATCCGTCGTGCGTTGCTCTCCGCCGACGTCGAGGTCGGCGTGGCGCGCACCTTCGTCGGGCGGGTCAAGGAGCGCGCGGTCGGGGCCGAGGTGCTCGAGAGCGTCACGCCCGGCCAGCAGGTCGTGAAGATCGTCCACGACGAGATGGTGGAGCTGCTCGGAGCCGAAGCTTCACCGCTCGCGCTCGACGGCGGCAAGCCGCCGATCCCCATTCTGATCATGGGACTGCAGGGAAGCGGGAAGACCAGCTTCTGCAGCAAGCTCGCCCTGCACCTGAAGACGTCGGGCCGTCGGCCGCTGCTCGCCGCGTGCGACCTGCAGCGCCCGGCCGCGATCGACCAGCTCGAGGTGCTCGCCGGTGAGATCGACGTGCCGGTGTATACGCAGCGCGACACCAAGGACGTGGTCGAGGTCGCCGAGGCCGCGCGTTCCGCCGCGCGCGAGAAGCTGTGCGACGTCCTGATCGTCGACACCGCCGGTCGCCTGCAGGTCGACGAAGACCTCATGGAGCAGCTGTCCGCGCTCGAGAAGGCACTGGAGCCGGCCGAGCGCCTTCTGGTGCTCGACGCGATGACCGGCCAGGAGGCCGTTGCCATCGCGAAGACCTTCGACGAGCGCATCGGCACCACCGGTTCGGTGCTCACCAAGCTCGACGGCGACGCCCGCGGTGGTGCTGCGCTGTCGCTGGTCGAGGTCACCGGCAAGCCGATCAAGTTCGTCGGCGTGGGCGAGAAGCCCAAGGATCTCGACGTCTTCCACCCCGACCGCATCGCCGGCCGCATCCTGGGCATGGGCGACATCCTGTCGTTGGTGGAGAAGGCACAGGCGGACATCGACGAGGACAAGGCCGCGCGCATGGAAGAACGCATGCGCAAGGCCGAGTTCACCTTCGACGACTTCCTCGACCAGCTCCGGCAGTTGAGGAAGATGGGGAGCCTGAAGTCCATACTGGGCATGATGCCCGGCATGAACTCCAAGGCGCTCAAGGACGCGAACGTGGACGAATCGGCGTTGACGCGCACCGAGGCCATCATCTGTTCGATGACCGGCAAGGAGCGCGCGCGACCGGACATCATCAACGGCAGCCGCCGTAAGCGCATTGCTCGCGGAAGCGGAGTCCAGGTCTCCGACGTGAACAAGCTGCTCAAGCAGTACCGCGACATGAAGAAGATGATGAAGATGATGAAGAAGACCGGGAACCTGGACAAACTCGGCAAACAGATGCTCGGAGGCGCGGCGCCGTCGCGCTTCTCCTGAGTCGACCCGAAGCGGGCGCCGCCGCGTCCGCGTGCACAGAGCAAGGAGGGCCGCATGGCCACGACCATTCGCCTCACCCGGATGGGGCGGAAGCAGGCGCCGTTCTACCGGATCGTCGTGTGCGACTCGCGCACGCGTCGCGACGGCGACTACATCGACAACCTGGGTTTCTACAATCCCATGCCCGACGCCTTCGAGCTGCGGGTGGACCACGACCGTGCCGTCGAGTGGCTGCAGAAGGGTGCCCAGCCCACGGGGACTGCGGGCAGTCTGCTGCGCAACGAGGGTGTGATGTACCGCTGGCACCTCATGAAGCAGGGCGCTTCGATCGAAGAGATCGAATCGAAGGTCGAGGATTTCCGGACACGTCGCTCCCAGCAGTCGGAGAAGATCCGTCAGGAGAGCGAGGCGCGTCTGACGAAGTGGCACCAGGAACGCGAGCAGTCGGCCCAGGAGAAGCGCAAGGCCGCCGAGGCCGAGGCGAAGAAGGCCGAGGCCCCCGCGAGCGAGGAAGCGACCGCCGAGAGTGCGGCCGAAGGTGATGAGGCCGCCGGGGAGACGTCGGAGTCGTGAGAGCCGTGGTCGAGACCGTGGTGCGGCATCTCGTCGATCATCCCGACCACGTCGACATCGAGGAGATCGACGAGGGTCGTCGCGTGACCTTCAACGTGCGGGTGCACGAGGACGATCGGGGCAACCTCATCGGCCGCGGCGGCGGTACGGCACAGGCGTTGCGCACACTGCTCAACGGGTTGGGGCAGCGCAAGCGCATGAGGGTGGACCTCGAGATCCTGGACTGAGGACGTTGCGGTCGTGTTCGTCGAGATGGGCGAGGTCGTCAATGCCGTCGGACTGCGGGGCGAGCTCAAGCTCCTGGTCACCGGCAACATCGACGAGGACGTGCTGCAGAGCGAGTTCCTGCGTATGCGCCCGCCGGGTGGTCCGGATCGTCGGGTGCAGTGCACGCAGCACCGCTGGAAGGGCCGGACGCTGATCGTCCGAATCCACGGAGTCGAGGATCGCGACCGGGCCGAGGAACTGAAAGGGCAACTGCTGGGCTTCGGGTCCGAGGACTACGACCAGCCCGGCTTTCCCAAGGGAGACGAACTCCCGGCTTTCGTCTACCACGACCTCGAGGTCGTCACGACGGAGGGAGAGAGGATCGGACGCGTCGACGACGTGTGGATGCTTCCCGCCAACCGGGTGTTGCGGGTGCTCACCTTCGACGACGAGCGCGAGATCCTCGTGCCGGTGATCGACGACTTCGTCCGCGAGGTCGATCGGTCGGCCGGCCGCGTGGTGATCGAGCCCGTGCCCGGGCTGCTCGACGACTGAGCGCCGGCGCGGCGAAGGGAAGAGCGCGCTGCGCATCGACCTGCTGACCCTCTTCCCGCGGCTCTGCCGGCGCGTGCTGGCCGAGGGCGTGGTGGGACGAGCGCTGCAGCGTGGGACGGTGCGTTGCGTGGTGACGGACTTCCGGCTGTTCGCCGCCGACCGTCACGGAACCGTCGACGACACGCCCTACGGGGGCGGACCGGGCATGGTGATCCGGCCCGAGCCCGTGGTGGAGGCGGTCGAGTCGGTGCGGATCGGTCGGGCGCCGGTGGTGTTGCTGACACCGCAGGGACGGCGCTTCGACCAGCAACAGGCCGAGCGCTGGGCCGACATGCTCCAGCGTCCGGCGGGCGACGATGCGGGGCAGTTGATCCTGCTCTGCGGTCGCTACAAGGGTTTCGACGAGCGCGTCCGCGAGCTCGTGGTGACCGACGAGATCTCCCTCGGCGACTTCGTGTTGTCGGGGGGCGAACTGGCCGCCCTGGCGGTCATCGATGCGGTGGTGCGGCGCGTCCCCGGAGTGCTGGGTCGGCAGGAATCGGCCGACACCGACAGCTTCGGGCCGGCGCGCGACGGCCGCCTCGACTGCGGATGGTACACGCGTCCGCCGGAGTACCGTGGGCTGCCCGTGCCGGCCCCGCTGCTCTCGGGCGACCACGCCGCGATCGAGAAGTTCCGACAGCGGGATTCCGAAGCGCGCACGCGCGCCCGGCGTTCCGACCTGAGCGACGACGCCTGATCCGGTGACCCCGGGCGGGCGCAGACCCGACCCGCGGCGCGCCGCCGGGTGGACCCTCGGTCCCCGTGAGGGGCCGGACAGGAGCCGACCATGAACATCCTCGATTCGATCCGTCACGACGGCGTGAAGCAGGACGTGCCCGACTTCCGTGTCGGCGACACCGTGAAGATCCAGGTGAAGGTGCGCGAGGGGAACAAGACGCGTCTGCAGATGTTCCAGGGCGTCGTCATCGACCGGAAGGGCTCGGCCATCGAGGAGTGCTTCACGGTGCGCAAGCTCAGCTCGGGCGTGGCCGTCGAGCGCGTGTTCCCGGTGCACTCGCCGAACATCGAGAGCATCGAGGTCGCCCGTCGCGGCAAGGTCCGCCGGGCACGCCTCAACTACCTGCGCGGGCGCAGCGGCAAGGGCGCGCGCATCGCCGAGCGCCGGGAAGACACCAGGACCAAGAGGTAGGTCCGGACCTTGTCCGGACCCGATCGCCGCCATCGCCTCGACCGGCGTCTCGCGCGCCGGGTCGAGGGGGGTCTCGTCGCCGGTGTCGACGAGGCGGGTCGTGGCTGCCTGGCCGGGCCCGTGGTCGTGGCCGCCGTGGTGCTCCCCGCCGACGCCGACCTCCCCGGGGTGCGTGACTCGAAACTCATGACACCCGACGCGCGCGAGGATGCCTACGCGCGCATCCGCGCCTGCGGTGCGCGCTTCGCCGCCCTCGCGGTCTCTCCGCGCGAGGTCGACCGCCTCAACGTGTTGCACGCCAGCGAGCGCGGCATGGAGCGCGCGGTGGAGCGCCTCGAGCGCCGCCGCCGCTTCCGGGCCGGCGCCGTGCTCGTCGACGGACATCGTGTTCCCGCGGCTCTGGGCGGCCGGGGTGTGCCCCTGGTGAAGGGTGACGACCGGAGCCTGTGCATCGCCGCGGCGAGCGTGCTGGCCAAGGTGCTCCGCGATCGTCTCATGCGGGCCTGGAGCCGCCGGTATCCCGTGTACGGTTTCGAGCGGCACGTGGGCTACCCGACCCCGCAACACCTCGACGCCCTCCGACGTCACGGTCCCTGTCCGCTGCACCGTTTCTCCTTCGCCCCGGTGGCCGCGGCCGCGCAGCCCCGGCTCGACGGTGACCTCGCGGCCGAGTGAAGTCCACGACCCGCCTCCCGCGGGTGGTTCCCCGTCATGTCCGATCACGATCCCCTGCGCGGAGCCGTCGAACGGGGCCGCGCGGGTGAGGACGTAGCTGCTCTGTACCTGCGGCTGCAGGGGTTCTCGATCCTCGACCGCAATCGGCGGGGCGACGGAGGGGAGATCGACCTCGTCGCACGCGAGGGCACGAGTCTCGTCTTCGTCGAAGTCCGCCTGCGGCGGGCGGGCGCGCGCGTTCCCGCGGCCGAATCGATCTCGGCGGCGAAACGGCTCCGGCTGCGCGCGGTCGCGGGGCGGCTGCTGCGCGACCGCGACGACCTGGCCTGGCCGGCGCGCACCGTGCGTTTCGACGTGGTGACCCTGCGGCTCGACGACGACGGGCTCGACCTGCGGCACCTGCGGGCGGTTCGCGTCTGAGACACCGCGTTGACCCCGGCGCCGCGCGCTCACTACCTTTGCGTGGAGTCTCTTCCCGCGATCCGGCAGGTGTTCGTGCGCGCGACCAGCACAGTCCTCGTCCTGCTCGTCGTCCTGGGCGCCGGTGTGGCCCGTGCCGACGACGTCCCGCGGGTCGACCTGGATCGCACCCTCCCGCGCGCGTCCGACGCACCCACCCGCGTGCGATGGTTCCTGCAGCCCGATGGGGCGGATCTCTCGACACTGCAGCGCCGGGCCACCGACGACGGGGTGGACCTCGTCGCGCGCCTCGATCGCTTCGGCGGCGACTGGGTGATCGAAGCGGACGCCGCACGCGCCGCCGAGATCGAATCCACGTGGTCGGCCCTCGGAACGTTGCGGCGCGACGTCTCGGGCACGCCGGCCCTCGCCGGCTCGACCGCCCTCGTGGGTGTTCGCTCCTTCGTCTGGGACGAACTCGAGTACCAGGGCGATCCGGTCTCGACGATCGCGATCCTCGACAGCGGCTGCGACACCGCGCACGACGACCTCGGCGATCCGCGCGACGACGACATCGACGAGCCGCCGCTGGCCGGCGACGCCAGCGACTGGTTCGACGTCCAGGGATCCTATCCGTCCGACCTCCGCCTGCGCGTGGCCGGCTGGCACGACGTGACCGACGACCTGCCCGACGCGGTCGGACCCTGGGACTACCACTTCCACGGGACGGCGCTGGCGAGCGCGGGTTTCGGTGGGGGGCGGGTCGACGGCGACGGGCGTGGGGTGGCTCCCGGGGGCCGGCTCGCGATCGTGAAGACCTGGAACTTCGAGGACCGGTGGGAGGTCTGGGCCAGCGATCTGCTGCTCGGTTTCGACTGGGTGCTCGACCATGCGGACCGGCTCCGGATCCGCGCGTGTCTGGTGGGGGCGACGTGGGCGGAGGATCCCGGATTCGGCCCCGCGATCGACGCGCTCGCCGCACGCGGGATCGCCGTGGTGGCTCCGGCCGGCAACGAGCCCGGCGCCGACATGGGCTACCCCGCGCGCCTGCCCGGCGTGATCGGCGTCGGTGCCTCTGACGCTGAGGGTGCTGTCGCCACCTATTCCTCGTGGGCGCCGGGGGACGAAGACCCCGGGACGCTCGACCTGATCGCGCCCGGCGGGAGCAGGATCGATCCCGATGCCCGCCTGCGCGTGGCCGACAACGAACCCCAGGACGCGTACGCCTTCCGCTTCGGGACCTCTCTCGCCGCGGCCCACGTGGCCGGTACGATCAGTGTCCTGTCCGAGACGATGGCCTCGGTGTCGCACCCGTGGAGGGCCGACGCCTCGCAGGTGTCGTGGATCACCGACGTGCTCAGAGCCACCGCGGCCGAAGTCGCGGCTGCCGAATCGAGCGCCGTCTTCGAACCACGGGTCGTTCGGACCGGAGCCGATCGCTTCGCCGGTCACGGGCTCCTGCAGGTCCGAGCCGCCGTCGACGCCGTCCGCAACGTGGTGTGGCCGGGCGACGACGTGCCCTTCACGCTCGACGCCCCGACCGAGGGCCCCGCGGTGTGGGCGGCCCGGGTGCCGGTCTCGATCCCGCGACCGCTCGGCTTCCGACTGCAGGTCGGGGACCTGGCCGACTTCGATCTCGTCGTGTACCGCGAGACGGACGCCGGACTCGACCCCGTGGGCGCGAGCACGCGCGCGGGCGTGGGATTGGACGAGCGGGTGGAACTGGCGACCTCGTGGACGGGTTGGGCCGTGGTGGTGGTCCGCCGGATCGAGGGCACCGGTCTGGCACGTCTCCGCGTGGAGAACCGTGCGCCCGTGCTCGAGGGTTGGCCCCTGGAGCTCAGCGCGCGCCAGGTCACCAGTCCGACCGGCTACGACTTCGGGAACGACGGCTCGACCGAGGTCGTCACCGTGAACAACCTGCAGGCCTTCCCCGACGGCCACGCCTTCCACGTCGTGACCCTGGCCGGCGAGGACGTCGGGATCTTTCCCGAGCAGTTCTTCACTCCGGGCCGGGCCGGCGAACTGACCGAGCCGGCGGTGGGCCGTCTGGGACCGGTGGAGGCCATCGTGGCCGGGAGCGAATTCGGTCAGGTGCTCGCGGTCGACGCCGCGGGCGATCTGCTCTGGATCCGCACGGTGTCGTTGTTGTCGACCACGTCGCCCGTGCTGGTCGACGAGGGACCCGACGCGCGGATCGCCGTCGGGACCAGCGCCGGAATCGCGATCCTCGATCCGAGTGGGCAGGTCGTCCAGGAGATCCCGATCGGCGGACCGGTCGAGGTCCCGCCCGCGGCGGGGGATCTCGACGGTGACGGACGCGACGAACTGCTGGTCGCCGACGTCGTGGGCAACGTGACCGCAGTCGAGACCGACGGCACGGTGTTGCCGGGCTGGCCGGTCGCCCTGGACGGTCGCTCCACGGCTCCCGTGCTTCTCGGCACGGCCACCGGAACGCGGGTCGACGAGGTGGCGCTCGTCGGGCTCGACGGCGGCGGGGCGTGGCTGCACCGCTGGCGGACCGACGGCAGCCGGATCGGGGCGACACCGATCACGCTCGACACCGATGCGCTCCCCGTGACGGCCCTTTCGCCTCTGGTCGTGGCCCGGCTCGAGCGAGGGCGCGCGCCGAGCTACGTGGTCGCGACCGTGGCCGGAGCCGAGGAGGCACCGATCGAGGCGCGGGTCCACGTGGTGGAACTCGATGGCTCGCAGAGGGTGTGGTCGCGGACACACGCCGCGCCGCACTTCGTCGACGGTCGCCTCGACGTGTACCGGGCCCTCCTCGGGGAACCGCGGGTGACCGACGTCACCGGGACGCCCACACGCGAGATCGTGGTCCCGACCATCGTCGGGTGGGGCGAAAGCGTTCGCGGGATCGAGTACCGCTACGGACTCGTGTCGGAACTCGTCCGGTGGAGCACGACCGCCGGGGCGGTGCCGATCGCGGTGGAACTCCCGCGCGAGCGATTCCCCGATCGTCGCACCGTCGCGCCGCTCGTGCAGGACCTCGACGGTGACCAGCGGGCGGAGTGGATCACGGCACGGGGCAGTGCCCTGACCCTGCTCGGCAGCGGGACCGTCGACACCGCTGTCGGCGCATGGACCGACGAGCGGGGTGGCTCGGACCGTCGGGGGTGTTTCGAGTGCCGCGAGCGCGTCGCGGTGGACGTCCCGGAGACCACGAGCCTTTTGCGTCCGGAGCTCGAAGTGCACCCGAACCCCTTCAACCCGCGGACGTCGATCCGTCTCCGCGTGCCACGGGCCGGAGCCGTGCACTGGTCCGTCTTCGACGCGCGGGGGCGGCGTGTTCGCGAGGAGTACGGTCGGGTCGATGGGGCCGGCACGGTCGAGTGGCGCTTCGACGCGACCGACGACACCGGATCGCCTCTCGCCAGTGGGGTCTATCACGTGGTGGCGCGGTGGAACGCGAGAACGGCCCACGCCCGTATGGTTCTGGTGCGCTGATCGGTCAGGCCGTACGCCGCCGTGCCTCGGTCCACCAGCCGAGCAGGCGGGTGCGGAGACGGTCCGGCCATGGGATCGGCGAGGGCCGCCGATCGAGTGCCGCGAGGATGTGCGGGACGGCGGCCGTGCCCGCCCGGTACCCGACCTCGATCAATTCCTCGTGTCGCTTCAGATCGAACGAGTGGAAGCCCCGCAGGTCGGGCTCGATCAGCACGTCGGCCAGGGGGACGGCCTCGCGCGCGTTGCGCACGGCCACGATCCCGATGGTCCGCATGATCATGGCCAGTAGATGACCTGGGCGCGGCGTGAAGTCGGCGAAGGATCCGAGGTGCACGCCGACCATGGTCGTACAGCCGATGTCGCGGAGCGTGGGCAGGGGCAGGTACTCGAGGAAACCCCCGTCGGCGTAGAGCCCGTCGCCGATCTCGACGGGACTGAAGATCTGCGGGATCGAGCAGCTGGCCTGAACGGCGGGAGCCACGGGTCCGTGGCTGAAGACGGCCTTGCCCCCGCTCAGCAGGTCGGTGGTGACCACGTGGGTGGGGATCTCGAGGTCCTCGAAGGTCAGGTCTCCGACCGTGTCGCGCACGAGTTCCGCCACGCCCTGGTTGGAGAACAGGCCGAGACGGGGAATGCGCACGCGGGCGAGGCGTCTCCAGTTCACGCGGCCGGCCATCTCGACCATGCGGTCGGTGCCCACACCGGAGGCGTAGACCACGGCGATCAGGCTACCGCCGCTCGTCCCCGCGATCACGTCCGGACGCAGCCCGGCTTCCTCGATCGCCTGCAGCACGCCGATGTGGGCGATGCTCTTGGCGGTTCCTCCGGAGAGCGCGAGGCCCAGGGTCGGACGCGGCAGATCGCTCATGGGTCGGTATCTCCCGGGTGCGGTCGGGGAGTCACCGCTGTCGATCGGCACCGGCGTGCGGACGGCTCAGGACGCGTGCGCGTGCGTGGCGTACTCGATCGCGGCGTTGCGACTCGACTCCAGTCGAAAGTACTCGGTGAGCCGGGTCATCTCCAAGACCTTCATCACCGCAGCGTCGACGTTGCACAGGACCAGGACGCCGCGCACGCGTTCCAGGGCGGTCGCCACGCTGACCAGGGCCGAGAGGCCCGAACTGTCGACGTAGCGCACGGCGTGCAGGTCCAGCACGACCGCTCGGGCTCCGTCCTCGACCTGGTTCAACATGGATTCGCGCAGATCGACACTGTTGGTGATGTCGACGGCCCCTTCGGGCTCGTGCACCGGAACACTGGACAGGGTGTCATGCGTCGGTACGTTCACGGTCTCGCTCTCCTGATCGGGAATCGGAATCGTCGACGTCCGGGGTCCGTCGGACCACGATCAACGTCGTGTCGTCGTGACGCGGCGTCGTGCCGCAGTGCTCGTCGATCGCGGCGAGGATACGATCACGCAGATCGGATGCGCCGAGACCGCGACTGTGCGCGAGCACGCGGTGCAGACGATCGGCCCCGAACTGCTCGCGCGAATGATCCATGGCTTCGCTCACGCCGTCGGTGTACAGGACCATGGTGTCGTCGATGGCGAGTCGGAAGGTCTGCGCTTCGTAACTGGCGCCCGGCCGCAGGCCGAGCGGCAGGGCCGGCAACGGGAAGCTGTCGATGCGTCCGGTGTCCGCGCGTCGGATGGAGGGCGCGTCGTGTCCGGCCGTCGAGTAGCCCACCGTTCCGGTTCGCGGGTCGAGGGCGGCGAACACGGCGGTCACGAAGCGGGCGCCGAATCCCTCGGCGCAGAGCAGGCGGTTCACCTCGCCGAGGATCGCAGCCGGATCCGAGTGACGTGTCGCGGTCGCGCGGAACAGGGCCCGGGTCGCGGTCATGATCAGACCCGCCGGAACGCCCTTGCCCGACACGTCGGCCACCACGAGCCCGAGCCGACCGTCCGGCAGGTCGAAGTAGTCGAAGTAGTCACCGCCGATCATCGTGGCCGACACCGACGAGCCGTCGATCTCGAGTCCGGGACGGTCGGGCGGTTCGGAGGGCAGGAGCTGACTCTGGATCTGGTGCCCGACCTTCAACTGCTCCTGTTCACGTTCGCGCGAGAGCTTCATCTCGATGAGCAGTGCGTTCTCCACCGCGGTCGCCGCGAGACCCACCCCGGAGCGGACCGACGCCAGCAGCGGACTCTCGACCGCCGTCACGTGCTGCGGAGCGACCAGATTGATGCAGCCCCACAGGGCGTCGTTGGTACACAGCGGCAGCATGAGCAGCCGGTCGAAGTTGTACTGGCCCTGGTGGTCCGACCGCAGGTCCTCGCGGGCCAACAGGACCGGTTCCCGCGAGGTCATGATCTCGTCGATCACGCGCCGCCCGTCGGCGCGTTGCAGGGCCATCAGTGCGTCGTGCGGGAGGCCCCAGTCCACGGCGGTGACCAGTTCGTCGTGGTGCAGGAGCGTGATCGACCCGATGTCCGAACCGAGATGGGCCGATGTCAGTTCGAGGATGTTCACCAGCAGCATGTCGAGGTCGAGCTGGCCGATGAGCTTGCCCATCTCGTCGAGATAGAACAGCTGTTCGCGCATTCGATCGTTGTCCGACAGGACGTCGTCGAGATACAGCGACCGGAAGATCGCCGGCGAGAACTGGGTCTGCAGGATCGAGGGTAGGGCCGGGTCGTCGGGAACCCGGTGGAAGAGCACCGCACCCAGGGGACGATCGCGGAACGAGAAGCGTACGGCACGCGACGGTACTTCGGCTTCGACGAAGGACCGTGCCGCGGCCGCGTCGTGCGGGCAGCGATCCTCGAGGTACAGGTCGCCCTCCTGGTCGAACAGGTAGAGCCCGCGAGCGGTACCGTCGAGCGAGACGAAGAGGGCTTCGGTGACCTCTTCCGGGGTCACTGCCGAGGCGAGCCGTTCGGCCAGTGCCTCGCGATCGATCCGGACGGTGGTGGTCACGCGAAGCTCCCCGCGATCGACGAGACCTCGTCCTCGACCGAGGCGATCACGTCCTCCACCCGTTCGGGCGCGGTGTCGAGTTCACGGCAGAGCGATTCGACCCTTCCGCTGGCGTTCGGGTTGCGGCACGTGCGTGCGTAGCCGTGCAGGTCGAGCATCGCGTTGACCACGGCCACACCGAGAACCAGGGGGTCGTCCCGGATCGCGTCGATCGGTTCGTGGTGCCGGGTGATGGCACCGAGGAGTTCGTCGGGCAGTCCCCAGCGCTCGTGGACCAGTCCGCCCACCTGCTGATGATCGATTCCCAGCAGCCGGTGTTCTCCGACCGGTTCGAGCGCAGTGGCGGCGTTCGCCTCGATCTCGCGGCGCACCCGGGGGTAGAACTCGCTCATCGCGATCCGTCCCACGTCGTGCAGGAGGCCCGCCACGAACATCTCGTCGGCGACTTCGCGAAGGGCGCCGACCTTGCGCGGCAGGCGCGCGGACGCCAGGCCGCTGGCAAGACTGAACAGGAAGACGCCGTTGGGCTCGAAGGTCGGGACGCCCAGGGATCCGCCCATGGTGTTCCGGAGGCCGGCCGCCATGACGAGATTGGCGACGGTCCGGAAGCCCAGGGTCATGACCGCGCGGCCGACGTCGACGACCTCGCCCGAGCGGACGTAGAAGGGGCTGTTGGCCATCTTCAGCACACGCGTGGTCAGACTCGCGTCACTGGAGATGCGTTCCTCGAGGTGTTTGATGTCGGCGTCGGCGTCGCGCAGCTCGCGCATGAGCTCGTGCAACAACGCCGGCAGGGCGGGCAGGCGGCGGATCGCGGCGTCGACTTCGGCGGTCGACGGGCGCACGTCGGCGACTCCGGTGTTGGAGCCGGCCGCGGTTCCGCGGGAGCGTCGGGAATCGCGCGAGACGTAGTCGTCGTATCGGAGTTTCGCCATGGTCTCCTGGTCCCCAGGACCGCGGGTTCTCGGGTTGGCGTTGCCTCGGGCGTGCGCTAGTGTCCGCTCGTTCGAGCGGGAACCTTCCGTCGTACCGCGTACCGGTGCGTACGGGACGCGCGTCACCCTCCAGAACCGGGGCATCGATCGTGCCCGAACGACCCCGTCGCCGCCCATGAGCTACCTCCGAGCGCTCGACGCGGCGCGATCGCACCTCGATCGCGGCGACCTCCTCGCGGCCGAGGCCGAACTCGAACGCGCCCATGACGAATGGAGGCGGTCCCGCGTCCGTGCGCCCCTCGTCGAGCGCGGACTGGAACCGGCCCTGCGCCGATTCGGCCGTTGGTTCGGGAGGAAGTCGACGTCCCCCGTCCTCCCCGTCTTCGGCCACCGGGCCACCAGACTGGAGGACGATCTCCGCGCGTTGGCCAGACTCCTCCACGACGAGGCCCTGCGCACCGCAGGCCGTGAGGCCAAGGATCTCGTCGAGTCCGACCGCCAACTGCTCGAGCGCGCCCTCCGCCTGGACCGGCGGAGCCGGATCTTCGGATTCGAACGCCCCGAGCGCTGGGACGTGCTCCACGGCTACCTCGAGGCCTGCCGCCGCCTGGCCCGCAGCGTGGACGAGGGCCTGCTCCCCACCGACGTGGCCGACGCCACGCAGGAGGAGTGGCTCGGGCGGTGGGCCGAATCGGTGTTGTCGGGGAGCGGCGTCGTGTCGACGCCCCTGCTGCGATGGCTGGAGCGTCAGGCCGCGGCGGTGGCTCGCCTGGAGGGTCCCGGGGCCGACGCCTGGAGCTGGATCGCGGCGCGAGGAGCCCTGCGCGATCCCGAGGGAGGCGAACGGGCCCTCGCGCACGTCGAGCGCGCGCTGCGCGGCGACCTCGACGAAACGTCGCGGGAGGCGGCACGTCGGGCACTGGCCGGACTGCTCGTGAACGAGGGGGTTCTCGCGGTCCCGGGGGCCGATGCCAGGGAGGCGCTCGAGCGCTGGACCCCGGAGGAGCACGGTGCGGTCTGGCCGCCACCGGAGATCGCGGAGCTGCTCGACGCCCGGACCGCGCGTGCGGACGAGCGACCGGTGGCATCGGTGGTGTGGAGTGGCGACGCGGCGAACCTCGTGGTCGTCCTGCATCGCGGCAGCACGCCACTCGACGCCCTCGCCGTGTCGCCGCGTGTCGACGCGGGGGAGGGGAGGTCGCGGTTCGAGGCGTCCCTGCCCGAGGTTCGTGGCTGGCTCCGGCGATGGCTTCCCGACGGGACGCTGATCCTGGCCGACGGAACGCTGCCCGCAGGACTGGCCGAACTCTTCGCCTGGTGGCAGGTGCTCGACGTCGAGGCCCTGGTACACCGGATCGACAGTGGGGGCGATCCCGTCGAGGAGACCGCTCCGGTCGCGCCGCACCCCCTCTGGAGCGGGCCCCACGGGCACCCGGTCTTCCGCCCCCTGGCCGACCGCGCCCGAAGCCTCGTGCCACGCCTCCGGGGGTGGATCCGCGCCAGTCCCTCGTTCACCGAGCCCTGGGGACGCGACGCCCTCGGCCAGCTCGCCGACCACGGATTGGAGCTGTGCGGGCTCCTGCGCCAGGCGATCGAACGCCTCGACGAAGCCCGACCCGGCGGCGAGAGACGGTTGCAGACCGTGGACCTGGTGGTGCCCCTGCAGTGGCCGCGCCTCGAGACCCGCGACTGGCCGATGGCGTCGACCGGCGATCCGATTCCGACCGGACGCGGGGTCGATCGCTCGCGCCGGGGGACCATCTGGCACGATCGGCCGGCGACCCCGGAGGAGTTGGTCGACGTCGCCAGCTCGAGCGAGCGCGCGGAACTCCTGACCGCGAGCCTGTCGCGGGCCCGGGATCTTGCCGCGCGGAGTGCCGCCCGGATCGATCCCCGGCGGGTGAGCGTGGCCCCGCGCCGGGTGCGGTGTCCGGAGGCCTGGCTGCGACGGCTCGACGACACCATCCGCACGGCGGTGGGTGCGTCCGAGCGACAACTGCACGTTCTCGCACTGTGGAAGTCCCTCGCCGAGACCCCCAACGGGGATCCCGACCTGCCCGGGGACCTGCCGGCTCCCCCCGTCCCGGATGCCGTCTGTGGCGACGCCTGTCGGCTCACCGCCCGCGGTGGCTGCTGGCCGGCCCAGATCGAGGGCCGCCGTGAGGCGGCACGGGTGTGGGTGGTTCCGATCGGGGAGTCGGGGCTGACGCTGGAGGAACCGTCCGACACGTTGTTCGACGATCCGCGCACGTGGACGGTCGGCATCGACGACACCGGAGCCGCCGACCGCCTGGCCTTCACCATCGACCGCGCCCGGGCGGCGGATCGATCGTGGGTCTGGGTCGTCGGCGGTGTGCTCGATCCTGCCCTGCGGACCCACTGGAATCGAATGGTTCCCGTCGCCCTCCACCAGGTGACGAGCGAGAGCCGGGAGGCCGCCGACGTGGTGATGGCTCCGCCGGGCTATCGGCCGGGTGATCCGGTGCTCGGGGAGTGGTCCGAGCGGGTCCTGGAACGTCGGATCGCCGCGTGGCGCGAACTCGGGGGCGGTGATCACCGCTGGTGGGAGCCGGTCGGATCGCCGCCGGACGCGGCGGCCTCGGTCGAGGGTGCGGGGACCGGACGGTCGCACCGCTTGGTCGTGACCGCGCGCCTCGCCGGACCTGCCGTCCGGGATCCACTGCTGCTGCTGCTGCGGGCCACGGCCGGTCTCGGCCACGCGGCGGAGAGCTGGGTCTGCCTCGACCCTCGCCTGGCGCACGTGCTCGGCAGCGAGGGGGGCTGGTTCCATGGCGAAGCGTCCCGTCGCGGGGGGACCCGTGGAGGTGCGGCCGAGGCGCTCGACGCGAGTGTCGCGAGCGGGCGCGATCTCCTGACTGCGCGCGGGGTGCAGGCGGGCGCCGCGTGGACCACACCCCTCGACGCCGATCGCCTGCGCGCCGCCGCCGCGGTCCGTGACGAGAGCCAGGACTTCGGCGCCGAGGCGCTGGCGCGGACCACGCGGGACTGGGCCCGCGGTCGACCGCTGATCGTGGGGGGCGCGACCGACCGCCAGCGCGATCGCGTCGTGCGTCTGGTCCGCGAGCTCTCCGAGCGCAGCGGTGACGGCGGTCCGCTCGGGGTGCGTTGCGTGGTCGTCGTCGGAACACCGCCCGTCGACGAGCTCGATGCCAGGTCTGCCGTCGTCGGGCCCGGCGAGGTGGAGCGTCTGGGGGCCATCATGCTCGAGGCCGAGCGTGGTCGTCTCTCGCGCGTCGATCTCCATCCGCTCCTGCTGCTCGAGGACGCCGTCCGGGAGTGGGCGCAACGCGTGTCGAGCGTGGCCTGGGTCTTCGTGCACGGCGAAGAGGTCCTGGCCACCCTCGAGAGCATCGACGGGCCGGCGTCGGAGGCGGCGGCCATGCACCCGTGGCGCGACGTTCTCGAGCGTTCCGGCGCGGGGGCGATGGTCTTCGTCGACGCCGTCGAATCCGACGCCCGCAGCGTGCCGGCGCGCTGGGCCGCCGCCCTCGACGCCCGCGTCGCCGTCGTCGAGACCGGTCGCGAGGCCTTTCCGCGCTGGCGTCTCGAGGTCGAGGTGATCGACGTTCCGGCTCTGGAGTGCCCCGAGTGCGGATCCGCAGTGCCGAGTGATCCCTCCCTGATCGCGTGCCCCGCCTGCGGTCGGACGCTGCCGGGGGATCCTGCGTCGGAGCGGCACCGCCTGCGGGCATTCGAGAACGCGCTGGTGCGCGCGTTGCAGCGGCCCACCGACGAACCGTGGTGGGCGATCGGGGCCGATGCCGATCTGGTGCAGCGTCTGCGCTCGCGGCTGGGGTTCGAGAGCTACACGGAGGACCAGGCGCCCCTCCTGGCCGGGGTCGGGGCCGGAGAGCACGGTCCGGACGTCCTGCACGTCGAGGCGCTGCGCCACCGGAGCGGTCCTCCCCCTGGCCTGCTCTGGATCGATTGCCCGCGCTCGGTGTCCGAACTCGAGGGCCTCCTCCTGCGACTGACCGCGATGGAAGCGCCGGCGCCCCGTCTTCGGTTGTTGCTCCCCCCGGTCGGTGCGAGATGGGCGGCCGATCCCCGTCTCGCCGGCCGGTGGCGATGGACCGCCAGCCGGACCGAGGTGGAGTTCCGTCTGCGCGGCACGGGCCCCGCGCGTTCGCGTCGCCCGTCGCACGCGGGGCTGCGTCCGGAACCGGAGCAACCCTTCGACCGACCCGGAGTCATCGCCCGACGCAGAGGGGTCCTCGGCGTCGACGCCGACCGACCCGCTCCCGACCCGTCGGCGATGCTCGATGCGCTCGACGCCGTGGGGCCGGTCTTCGGGGCGGTGACGGCGGCACCGATCGACGAGGCGGCTCTTCCTGCCGACGTGGACGTGGAGGAACTCGCCGGACTCCTGGACTGGGCACGGCGGGCCGAGGTGATCGAACGCGTCGACACCGAGGGTGCCGACGTCGTCGAGCTCCCGTCCTTCGAGCGCGCGATCCGTGGGGTCGCTCCCGACGCGACCGTGGCCCTGGCGGACGTGGTCACGGGAGACATGCGCGGCTCGGCCACCGAAGAGGTCGCGGAGCCGCACCCGGGAGCGGTCCGGGCGTCGGTGATCGGGGGCGAGGGCGAGCGTCGTTTGCGCGACGACGTGGAACGAGCCGCGCTCCGTGGAGACCGGGTCCTGGTCGTCGTCGCGCATCCCGGCGGGCGTCTTCGCTGGGAGCCCCTCGCGAGCGAAGGGGCCGACGTCGTCGACATCGAGGAGCTGGCTCTCGCCTTCCTCGACGCGAGCTCGGGCCGGAGCGAAGGCGACGTGGTGCGTCGCCTCCTCCCGGTGGGCGGGGCCGCCGAAGGAGAGGAGGTCCGACTGCGACTGATGCGGGGCGCCTCGCGGCGCTACGTGCGGGCCACCGGGAACGTCCCGGCGATCGAGGCGCAGGACCTGAGGCGTGTGGTCCAGGGTGAGGCCGGTGCGATCGCGCCCGGTTCGGCCGCGGACGTCGACCTCGATCTGCTCTCCCGGTGCGCAGCCCAGGCCCGGGCCGAGGCCGGCTGGATGACGCCGGCCGAGTTGCGTGTCGCCACGGTCCGGGCGGTCGAGCGCGAAGCCGAGCTGGTCGAGCGATGGCGACGTCGCTATCGCTGGGCGGCCGTCGACGGAGCCCACGACGTTCCGCCCGATCTGCTCGAGTTCGTCCGGGCGCTGTTCCCGACACCGCGCCGATGGGAGCTCTTCGATCCGCTCCTGATGCCGTCCGACGCGGACGTCCCGGTCGGCGCCGAGGCCACGGTGAGCGCCACCCTGCCCCGCGAGTGGGTGGGGGCGATCGAGACGCTCCGGCGATCGGATCCCGCACTGCCGAGTCGTCTGCGGACGACTCGCCGCGGACGCGGGGCGGGAACGGTCGAACGGGTGCGGGTGCTGACCCTGCAGGCCGCGGCCGAGTGGGTGATCGAGCAGGTGCCGCCGGACCGCGCTGCCGATCGGACCGGAGTGGTCGTCGGCCACGAGCACGACCGGGCCGAACTGCGGGCCGCACTGGAGCGCGCGGGCCACGCCGTGGTGGAGGACCGCACGGCGGCGAGTTGGCTGGCGAGTGGACCGCGGCACCTGCTCGCAGCGTTGAGACTGGTGGTCTTCGAGCCGGAGGCCGGGGTGCTCGACGTGCTCGCGCGTCTGGATCCCGTTCTGCGCGACGCCGATCACGAGGCCCGGTTGCAGCGCTGGATCGCGGCCGAGACCGACGTCTCGGGTCTCGACGTGCGAGAACTCCGCCTGGCTCGACTGCACCGCGTGCGCGAGCGGGTCGATGCGGAGGATCGTCTGGTCGACGCGGCCGCCGCGGTGCTCGACAGCGGCATCCTCGATCCTCTGCTCGGCGCCGATGCCGCGTCGGGACGCCTGCGCGATTGGTTGGCCGACCACGGTTCCCGTTCGGTGGCCGAGGTCCTGGCGCGGCTCGATTCCGCCCTGGTGGTCGATCCCGTGGCGCCCGGTCGCGGTCTTCACCTGCTGGCCCCCGACGACCTGGCCGGGCCCGACCATGATCACGTGATCGCCATCGGGACCGGCTACGAGCTGCCGGCTCGTCTCGTGCGCGTGCTCCTGCGGGCCCGACGGCGGGTCAGTCTCCTCTACTCCGAGCGCGACCCTCTCGCCTGACCGACCACGGTCGACGGTGGGAAGGGTCGGCCCCTCGGCGGTGGGAACTCCCTTCCGCATGATGCGTCGCGCCGGGACCGGGAACCGGCCCGATCCACCCATGCGTGGCACGCGTGACCCTCTCGGGGAACTGGCACGCCTCGTGCGGAGGCGAATGCGGACGTTCACGCAGGCCCGTTCCGGGGCCGGAAGCCGTGCGAACGCCGATGCCGCCGTTCGGGAGACCCGCAATCCGCACGATCGCGATCGGGATTCGGGACCGAGCCCAGATCGCACGAAGGAGCAAGGAAACCATGAAGAGCTTGCGCACGATCTCGCTGCTGGCCGTGGCCGCGACCGTCCTGTTCGCGTCCGTCGCCCAGGCCGCCCCCACCGTCGCCCTGTACATCGGCGACGAGAACCACGAGGCCGCCACCATCAAGCCGAACACCCCGACCCCGCTGAACATCTACGTCGAGGGCATCGACGACACGATCTTCTCGGTCGAGTACAAGGTCGGTCTGCCGTCCGACCTGTTGGTCGTCTCGAACACCTACTACCCCGGAGCCCTCGACTTCGGTTCGAGCGCGAACGGGGCCGCCATCGGGATCGGCGAGTGCATCTCGAGCTTCCAGGAGACCATGGGTCACGACCCGCTGTGGGTCCACACGATCACCGTGTACTCGCTCGGCTTCCTCGACGCGACCGACATCACCGTGGGTCCGTACGAGGGCTACGCCACCGATCCGGCCACCCCGCGTTACTCGGACTGCGGTGGCAACATCAAGCCGCTCGACGGCAAGGGCGCGACCATCGCCGTGACCAGCGTCTCCAATGGCGAGGACAGCTGGGGCGCGGTGAAGTCCCTGTACTAGGCTCGGATCCGCCACGGGTGGAAACGGGAACGACGAGGGTCCGGCCGTCTGGCCGGGCCCTTTCGTCGTGGCGCGAAGGCCCTGCGCGACGATGTCGTTCCTGCACCCTCCCGGGCCACTCCCCGATCCGCACGGACGACGATCGGTGCGCAACCCGGAGCGGGCGGATCGCGTCTTCTGGTTGTGCACCGCGTCGATCGGGGCGACGATGCGTCCGCGGTCCGTGTCGGAGCCGCCCGCGGCCCGCGCGTGGTGACGAGAGGCAGGCAATGTGGACGTCGAAGTCTTCCCCGATGCTCTTCCCGGAGCCCGGCGCTATCCGGAGATCGCGCGTCGCGCCGCCACCCACGTCGCGCTGACCGAGAGGGTCGGTCGGCTCACGCTGGCGCTCGACGCGCCCGAATTCGAGGGGTCGGGATACTGGCAGGTCGAATCGGAACGCGACGGATCGGTGCACGCCACGCTCTACGGGTCTCCCTCCGACGTCCTGCGTCTCGACACGCGGGTTCTCGGACTCGATCTGGCCCGCCTCGACGTCGAGGCGCTCGTGGCCACGCCGGGCGTGCGGTTCGAACCACTGCTGCTCGATCGGTGGCTCCACCGCAACCTTCTCCAGCTCGCGGACCTGCTGGAGCAGCGGGTCCGGCCGGCCGAGGTCGCCCGACACCAGGCGGCCGCCCTGCAGGCCTGCTGGGACGTGTGGACCGACGGCCGTCTCCGCCAGTGGCAGAAGCCCGGGCTGAGTCAGGCCGAGCGGCGACGCGTGTTCTATCGGATCTTCACGCGCCGCAGCCCGCTGCTGCCCCGGCACTGGCAGGTGTTCCACGAGCTGTGGGAGGGACATCTGCGCGACCACGAAGGACTGGTGGCGGCGGTGGAGCGTCTGCCCACCGCGATCTCGCTCGGTCCCAGATCGAGCGTGTCGTCGTAGGAACCCTCGGGCGCCCGGCGCCCGGCCATCCCCCCTCCGTACCGTGACCACGAGACCGCGTACCGCTCTCGCACTGCTGGTCGTGCTCTGCACGCTCGTGCCGGGTATCGGTCGGGCCGGAGCGTGGCTGCAGCCGGAGGGCGGAGCCTTCGTCAAGACCAGCTGGCTGTACCTCGACACCGACCGCCGCCACGACTGCCGCGGCGACGAGGAGCCCGCGGCGTCCTTCGACGGGAGCTTTCGCGAGCACCAGGCCTTCGTCTACGGGGAGTTCGGCCTGCACCGCCGGGTGACGGCGCTGGTGTCGATGGCGGTCAAGGACGCCCGGATCACCGACGCCGTGGTTCCCGAGTTCGGGACGAGGTCGACGGGCGATCTGCGCCTGGGCGCGCGTTGGGGCCTCGCCACCGGCTCGATCCCGGTTTCGCTCGAGACGGTCGTCTCGGTTCCGACCTACCCCGAGAGCGATCTCAGCGACCCCGTGGGCGAGCGGGAGCAGTTCCTCCCCGCGGGGACCGGCCGGATCGAGATCGAGACGCGGCTCCAGGCCGGGGCGTCGCTGTACCCCCTGCCTGTCTACGCCAATCTCGCTCTGGGGCGGCGCGACCGCGGTGGGGTGTTCGGGGACCAGTGGACCGTGGCGGCCGAGGTGGGGGCGACCTTCGATCGCGTGTTCGTGAAGTCCGACCTGAGCGCGGTCCTGGCCGACGGTGACCTCTGCGCCGGGGAGGCGGCGGTCGGCGCGGTCACGGTGCACGAGCAGAGTCTGCGCTGGAGTCCCGAGGCTTCGTGGCGTCTCGCGGGCGACGTGTGGGTCGGCGCCGGGGCGTCGTTCCTCGTCTCTGGGCGGAACACGCTCGACGGCACGCAGTGGAGCCTGTCGGTGGCCTGGCAGCGTCGGCCGGGCGGCGGGGGCTGATCGGAGCGGGGCTGCGGTTGACACCGGCCGAACCCCGAACGTATCGTACCGGGGTTTGCGGAGAGGGCCTCCGCACTTCGAGACATCGAACCGGAGTCCCCCTGTCGGGGCTCTCCCGAGAAAACGGAAATCGGAGGAAGTTCTCCATGATCTCCAGGTCTGCCGACCGGTCCCGGTCCGCGGCGGGGCGCCGCCCCTTCGCACTGCGCACCCTGCTCGCCTGCGTGGCGATGTCCGCCGCGCTGGTCGCCGGCTGCGGTGAAGAGGAAGAGGTCGATCCCTACGTCTACGGAACGCTCGACCAGGTCACGCGTGGCCACGTGCAGAGCGAGGGATATCTCTTCGAGGTCGACGCGCCGGAGTTCGTGCTGCTCGACGGCAACACGGGCATCGCGCGCGTGGGCAACCACCTCGAGGTGATCGTCGCCGACGATCTCGAGAACCGTGCGGCCAACTGGGAGGGCAAGCTGCTCGGCGTGCAGAAGTTCTACTCTCCCTACGTCTGGCTCATGGTCAAGCGCGTGAGGGAGCCGGTGGGCGAGACCTTCAACGTCACCGAGCTCGATTCCGTGCCCGACCCGGTGCTCCCCGAGTTCACCGACGTGGACCTCGAGGAAGTCAGCGGCTTCGACCTCGGCTCGCTGCGCTACAACCAGCGCGAAGCGATCGAGGACATGGTCGACGCCGAGGTGCAGGGTGTGGGCGTCGTGTCCCAGCTGCCCGACCACGAGTGGGAAGCACCCGAGGAGGCCGCCGACGACACCACGGTCGCCGAGCCGCCCATGGAGTGGTACCTGCAGGCCGAGGGCAGCGATGCCACCTTCAAGATCACCAACGTCACGCCGGAGCTGGAGCTGGCCTTCGAGCTGCTGCAGGCCGAGAACCTGCCGTTCATCGGTGGTGTGAGGATCATGGAGCCCTACCCCTGGGTCGAGCGTCGTGAGTCGCGCGTGAGTGCGCCGGTCGAGGTCACCTTCGTCCGCTACGCGAACCGGTACCTCGCTCCCTGACACGAGCCGTGGTCCGACGAACGCACGAAGGCCCTCGTCGCTCGACGGGGGCCTTTCTCGTGGGAGGGTCGCGCGGCGCTCAGCAGATCTCGTGGGCGGGCCGTGCGGGACTCAGCAGAGCTTGTCCTGCAGGTCGAGGTACTCCTGCATGACGAGCTGCACACCGCGCGACTCCTTGACCAGCGGTGTCGTGAAGATCTCGCCGCCGACGAGGCCGACCATGACGTCGCGTTTGCCCGACAGGAGCTTCTGCACCGCGGCCGTCCCGAGGCGCGAGGCGAGGATGCGGTCGAAGGCGGAGGGCTCGCCCCCGCGCTGGATGTGACCCAGCACCACGACGCGCACGTCGCGCGACAGGATCAGTTTGAGCCCGGTCGCGATCTCGTCCGCGCGGGCCGCGCCCTCGGCGATGATGATGATCGCGTGCTTCTTCCCGCGATCGTAGCCGCCCTCGATGCGCTGACACATCTCGTTGATGTTGAAGGGCATCTCGGGAACGATGACCTCCTCGGCGCCGCTGCACAGACCGGTGGCGATGGCCAGCATGCCGCTGTTGCGGCCCATGACCTCGATGCAGAAGATGCGTCCGTGCGAGGTCGCGGTGTCACGGATCTTGTCGACGGCGTCGACGGCGATGTTCAGAGCGGTGTCGTAGCCGATCGAGTAGTCGGTGCCGTCGATGTCGTTGTCGATCGTGGCCGGAACGCCGACGGTGGGGATGTCCCACTCGGTGTCGATGCAGTGGGCGCCGCGGAAGCTCCCGTCGCCGCCGATCACGACGAGTCCCTCGACTCCGAGGTCGAGGAAGCGGTCGCGTGCGGCCTCGCGCGTCGTCGGCTGCTGGAAGTCGGGGCAACGGAAGGTGCGCAGGATCGTGCCGCCGTGGTGGAGGATCCCACCGACCGAGTTCGCGTCCATGGCTTCGAAGGAGCCCTCGCAGAGCCCCACGAAGCCGCGCTGCACGCCGACGACCTCGATCCCGTGGTACACGGCGGTACGGACCACGGCGCGCACGGCGGCGTTCATCCCCGCGGCGTCCCCTCCGCTGGTCATCACGGCGATCTTCTTCATGCTTCGTCCTGTTCGGGAGGAGGTGAAGGGCCCTCGGTACCACGTCGGCGGGCGAGACGCCAGGCGCGACGCAGGCGGTCGGCCACCTCCGCCTCGAAGCCGTGCTCGCCGGGACGGTAGAACACCTCGTCCCGGATCGGATCGGGCAGGCACGGCATGGGCGCCACGCCCGCGTCGTCGTCGTGGGCGTAGGCGTATCCCTCGCCGTAGCCCAGTTCGCGCATCAGGCCGGTGGGCGCGTTGCGGAGGTGGTGCGGGACGGGGTGCCGCTCGCCACTCTCGATCGCTCGACCGACGGCACCGTAGGCGCGGTAGAGAGCGTTGCTCTTCGGCGCCTGCGCCAGGTAGACGCAGGCCTGGGCCAGGGCGAGCTTTCCCTCGGGCATGCCGATCCGATCGATCGCGACGGCGGCGGCGTTGGCCTGTACCAGGGCCTGGGGGTCGGCCATCCCCACGTCCTCGCTCGCGAAGCGCACGAGTCGCCGCGCGACGTATCCGGGATGTTCCCCGGCCTCGAGCATCCGCGCGAGCCAGTACAGGCCGGCCTGCGCGTCGCTGTTGCGCAAGGACTTGTGCAGAGCACTGATCAGATTGAAGTGTTCCTCGCCGGTCTTGTCGTACACGAGATGGGCTTCGCGCAGCACGCGGTCGGCACGCTCGGCGTCGATGCGGGCGCCGTCCTCACGCCGGGCGTCCCGAGCGGCGAGTTCCAGGCTGCCCAGGGCGAACCGGGCGTCGCCGCCGCTGCGCCGGGCGATGGCGTGCAGCGCGTCGTCGTCGGCGCCGAGGCCGTCCAGGGCGGGGTCCTCGGCGAGCGCGCGACGTTGTACCGCGACCAGCGCATCCTCGTCGAGGGCCGACAACACGATCACCCGGCAGCGTGACAGGAGCGCCGAGTTCACCTCGAAGCTCGGGTTCTCGGTCGTCGCTCCGATCAGGACCACGTCGCCGTGTTCGACGGCGGGCAGCAGCGCGTCCTGCTGGGCTCGGTTGAACCGATGGATCTCGTCGAGGAAGAGCACCGGAGCCCGGACGCCGCGCTCGCGGAGGTGCGCCGCCTCGGTCATGACGCGCTTGAGTTCCTTCACGCCGACCCGGACGGCACTGTAGGGGAGGAAGGTCGCACCCACCTCCCGTGCGAGGCACGCGGCCAGAGTCGTCTTGCCGCAGCCGGGAGGGCCCCAGAGGATCAGACTGGGCAGCTGCCCGGTGTCGAGCGCGGCGCGCAGGACCGTACCCGGGCCGAGGGCTTCTTCCTGTCCGATCACGTCGTCGAGGCGTCGCGGGCGCATGCGCTCGGGGAGAGGCGCACCGGCGTCCACCGGCGCGGCGGACTCCTCGTCTTCGTTCGATTCTTCGAAGAGATCGCGCATCCGAAGCCTCCCGGGAGCGTCGCCGTGGCGGCGGCATGATAGCAAGGAGTCGCCGCGTTGACACCGCCGCGTCGGCGGCGATACCGTCCGCTCCGCTCGATCCGTCCCGATGCAGGTCGCCGCGGGACCGACTCCGACTCCGACTCCGGGAGACATCGTGTCCGATTCCGGCTGCCGCCGCGAGGATCCCGCCTCGTGGATCGATCACACCCTTCTGCGCGCCGATACCACCGGGACGTGTTCCGGCGCGATCAACGGCGGAGGCGCCGCGTGAATCCCTACGACCTGATCGATGCGAAGAAGCGGGGTCGCCGGCACTCCCGCGAGGAGATCCAGGGTCTCGTCGCGGCCGTCACCGACGGGTCGATCCCCGATTACCAGGTCTCGGCCTGGCTCATGGCCGTGTGGTTCCGCGGTCTCGACGACGAGGAGACCACCGAGTTCACTCTCGCCATGCGCGACTCGGGCGACGTCATCGACCTCGATCGCCTTCCCGGTCCGACGGCCGACAAGCATTCGACGGGCGGCGTGGGGGACAAGATCAGCCTGTTGCTGGCGCCGCTCGCGGCCGAACTGGGTATGCAGGTACCCATGCTGAGTGGACGCGGCCTGGGCCACACCGGGGGCACGCTCGACAAGCTGACGTCGATTCCGGGGTACCGGATCGACCTGTCGGTGGACGAGATGCTCGACGTGGTGCAGCGCGTCGGGTGCAGCATCGTGGGGCAGACCGAACGCATCGCGCCCGCCGACCGGCGGCTCTACGCGCTGCGCGACGTGACGGCGACCGTCGACTGCGTGCCACTGATCGTCAGCAGCATCCTCAGCAAGAAGTTCGCGGCCGGACCGCGAAACCTGGTGATCGATCTCAAGTGTGGCAGCGGGGCCTTCATGCGCACGCCCGACGACGCGCGTCGCCTGGCCCGGATGCTGGTGCAAGTGGCCACGCGCGCAGGACGCGAGGCTTCGGCCCTGATCACGGACATGGACCAGCCCCTGGGCGAGGCGGTCGGTCACGCCCTCGAGGTCGAGGAGGCGATCGCCGGACTGTCGGGAGGAGGACCGTCGGCCACGCGCGAACTCACGGTGGAACTCACGACGGAGATGGCCGTCCTCGCCGGTCTCGGAACCGCCGACGACATGCGGATGCGCGCGCGTGCGGCCCTCGACGACGGCAGCGCGCTGCGCCGTTTCGTGACGATGGTCGAGGCCCAGGGTGGGCGGCTCGACCCCGCGGCGCCCTCCCTGGACGTCGCACCGGAGCAGGAGCCGTTGCGGGCCGAGCGCGACGGCGTCGTCGCGTCCTTCGAGACCGAGCAGGTCGGATGGGCGGTCGTCGACCTCGGAGGCGGTCGGCGCACCCACGCCGACGATCTCGACCGCGGTGTGGGCCTGCGTGTCGTGACGCATCGTGGCGAGCCGGTCGAACGCGGGACACCCCTGGTGCGGATCTTCGCACGCGACGAGGAAACGGCCGCGCTCGCACGCGCGCGCCTGGCGCGCGCGATCACCCTGGCCGAGCGAGCCGACGATGGTCTGCCTCTGATCGGCGAACGAGTGACCGCCGCGGATCTGGCCTAGCCGCCGCCACCCCCGTTGGTCCCGGTGTCGAACTCGTCGCGCCGGGCCGACTGGGCGTCGATCGCCTCGAAGTCGCCGATCTCCTCGCGGAGGGCGGGGCTCCCACGTTGATGGATCTCGCACGAGCGGGACGGTGGTGCGGTCTCGGCGAAGATCTCGGCCTCGATGTCCACGCAGGCCGACGTGGGCAGTTGGCCGGAGTCGCGGCAGACCAGGCGTTCGACGATGCCCTCCGGACGGCGGAACGTCGTCTCGGGCGTGTTCTCCACCGCGTCGACCATGGTCCGGGCCCAGATCGGCAGGGCCATGACCGCGCCGGTCTTGCGCCGGCCCATCGACATCTGCTGGTCGAAGCCGACCCACACGCCACCGACGACGTCGGGAGTGAATCCGACGAACCAGGCGTCGCTGTAACCGTCCGTCGTCCCCGTCTTGCCCGCACCGTCGCGGTGGAAGTCGTAGGCCCGGGCACTGCGGCCCGTGCCCTCCTTCAGTGCGGTGCGCATCAGATCGACGACGAGGAAGTTGGTGACCTCGTCGATCGCCTCTTCCTGGTAGGGGAGATTCTGTTCGAGGACCTCGCCGCGCGCATTCTCGATGCGCTCGATGAACAGGGGCGCAGTGCGGATCCCGTGGTTCGCGAAGGCCGAGTACGCGCTCACGAGGTCGATCAGGGTGGCCTCCCCCGCGCCGAGTGCCAGGGAGTACACGTCGGGCAGACCGTCGCGGTCGAGACCCACGCGGCCGGCCATCTCGATCACGGGCTGGGTGCCCAGCTCGAGGATGAGACGCACAGCCGGAACGTTGATCGAGTGGGCAAGGGCGTGGCGAAGTGTGACGGGGCCGTTGAACTCTCCCTCGAAGTTCACGGGGCGCCACAACTCGTCGCTGCCCGTGTTCACCTCGACCGGCGCGTCGAGGAGGATCGACGCCGGAGTCCATCCGCGTTCGAGCGCGGCCGCGTAGAGGAAGGGTTTGAACACCGAACCGGGCTGACGCTGGGCCTGGGTCGCGCGATTGAACTTGCTGACGCGGAAGTCACGACCGCCGACCATGGCACGCACCGATCCCGTGCGGACGTCCATGAACAGGAGTCCACCCTGGAGGTACTCGGGCAAGGGGCGTTCCTCGGGTTCGACGTCGGCGTACAACGAGTCGTAGAGAGCCCGGGTCTGCTCGTACTCCTCCTGCTCCTCCAGCTTCACCAGATGGCCCTCGAGATGGGCCTCGGCCTTGTGTTGCAGTTCGGCGTCGAGCGTCGTGTGGACGCGTAGCCCGTCCTCGTACAGCTTCTTAACGCCGTAGTGTTCCTCGAGGTACTGACGAACCTCCTCGACGAAGTAGGGCGCCAAGCGGTCGTCGTCGCGGTCCCGACGGATCTCGACCTCGGTCGATCCGACCTCCGCGGCGGTGTCGGGATCGAGGTGACCGGCGCGCACCAGATTGCGCAGCACGATGGCCCGCCGCTCGTAGGCCCGATCGAGGTTTCGATACGGCGAATAGTAGCCCGGGTTGTTCAAGACCCCGGCCAGGAGCGTGGCCTCGGCCGGGGTGACGTCGCGGACGCTCTTGCCGAAGAAACTCAACGACGCTGCCTCGACCCCGTAGGCGGGACCGAAGTAGATCGTGTTGAGGTACATCTCGAGGATCTCGTCCTTCGTGTACGTACGTTCGATCTGCAGCGCGAGCAGGATCTCGCGCACCTTCCGCGTCCACTCCTTGCGGTGGTGCAGGAACAGCGATCGCGCGAGCTGCATCGTGAGTGTCGATCCGCCCTGGGCGGCACGGCGTTCGCGAAGGTTCGTGACCGCCGCGCGCGCGAAGCCGCGGATCGTGATGCCGTAATGGTCGTAGAAGTCGCGGTCCTCGGTGGCGATCACGGCCTGGACGAGCAGCGGCGGGATCTCGTCGAGGCGAACCGGCACGCGATTCTGGCGGTAGAACTCGCGCAGGGTGTCGCCGTCCGCCGAGAAGACCAGGGTCTTGATCGCCGGTTCGATCGTCTGCAGTCGCGCCGGCGACGGCAGGTCGCGGGAGAGCTGATGGACCACGGCGAGCACCCCGCCCCCGCCGAGCAGCACGACCGCGACCAGGCCCCAGAAGGCGAACTTCACCGCGAACGGAGACAGGCGGCGGGACAGCAGGCCGCGACGGCGTTTCGCGTCGGGCTCGGTCATGGTGGCGGCCTCCAGGCGGGTCGCGGTCGCGACGCCGGTTCGTGGGCGGGCGCGGTGAAGCTATCGGGTGTGGGGACACAGGGCAAGCCCCGCGCCAGTGCGTGTTGACACCGCCGTCGACGCCCTCGTAGCGTGCTCGGTTCCACCGGAGCGGGCGTCTTCCTGCTCCCTGGTATTCCTCCGGCCCGAAGGCGTTCCATGTCGAGTCCATCCGCCGGCGGTGGTCCGGCCGACGAAGTCCGTCCCGATCCCGAACTCGAGGTGCGGGTCGAGGAGCAGATGCGCGTGATCGAGCGCGGCACCGTCGAGATCCTGCCGCGCGAGGAGATGGCGGCCAAGGTGGGGCGTTCGATCCGCACGGCGACGCCGTTGCTGGTGAAGGAGGGCTTCGACGCCTCGGCCCCGGACCTGCACCTGGGACACGCTGTGCAACTCCGCAAGTTGCGGCAGTTCCAGGACCTCGGCCACGAGGTCGTCTTCCTGATCGGCGACTTCACGGCGATGATCGGCGACCCGAGCGGTCGGAGCGCCACGCGGCCCATGCTGAGCCGTGAGCAGGTCCTGGAGAACGCGGAGTCGTACCGGAGACAGGTGTTCAAGGTGCTGCTGGAAGAGCGCACCCGCGTGGTCTTCAACAGCGAGTGGTCGTCGGGAATGGCGGCGGTCGACGTCCTGCGTCTGGCCAGCGAGTCGACCGTCGCGCGCATGCTCGAGCGTGACGACTTCGCCAAACGGTACGCCAGCGGAACACCGATCAGCATCCAGGAGTTCCTGTACCCTCTCTTCCAGGCCTACGATTCCGTCCAGCTCGGCAACGACGTCGAGGTCGGCGGAACGGATCAGAAATTCAACTTGTTGATGGGGCGACAGTTGCAGCAATCCCGTGGAATGGCTCCCCAGTGCGTGCTCACCCTGCCCCTGCTCGTCGGCACCGACGGCACCGAGAAGATGAGCAAGAGCCTGGGCAACGCGATCGGGATCGAAGAGGCGCCGGACGAGATGTTCGGCAAGGTGATGTCGATCCCCGACGCGGCCATGCCCTCGTGGTTCGAGCTGGTGTCCAGCCTGGACCTCGACGAGCTCGACGGTGTGAAGGCGCAGCTCGATGCCGGAACGGTGAACCCGAGCCATCTGAAGCGGCGCCTCGCCCGCGACATCGTGGACCAGTACCACGGCGAGGGGGCGGGGAAGGTCGCCGAGGCTGCATTCGATCGTCTGTTCGTGGACAAGGCCGAGCCCGACGAGGTCCCACGGCACGAGCGGCCGGCCAGCGGCGAGCCCGTCGGACTGCTGGCGCTGATCGCGGATCTGGGTCTGACGCCGTCCCGCGCGGAAGCCCGACGCCTCGTCCAGCAGGGCGGAGTGGCGGTCGACGGCGACCGGATCACCGAGATCGGGCACGTTCTGGATGCCTCCGGCGGGTGTCGCTACCGCCTTCGCGTGGGAAAACGCCGTTTCGCCGACGTGGAATTCCTGGCCGGGGAATGAGCTCGGCGCAGGTAAGTGATTTCTTTTCAATGGCTTGAAATCTGGGCCCGTCCGCTCCGGGGGAGAGGTCGAGATTTTCGTGAAGAAACCCTTGCCGACCCGACGGCGGCGCATATATTCCGCCCTCGCTGCACGCGCCGAGGCGGTCTCCGATCGCCGACGCCGGACGGCCCTCGAAGCGAACGCAACTAGGTGTTGACAGCGAGGGTCTCCGGAATTAGCGTGTCCAGTCCGCCCGCAAATGCGGGTCCACCGCCCATGGCGGACCGGCCTACGTGAAAGCTCCTCGTCGTTTCGTCGAGGTGTGGCACCGGGCCCGGCTCTTTGACAATCGAATAGCGTGTAAGACCCGATCAATTCCAGGAGACGTGTGATCGTCCTCCCCGACGGATTCGTCCGTCGGAGAGGTAGTTCACAACTCAACGTTAAACGGTGACACGACGTCACGTGTCACCACTCGAGAACGCGAGTCGGTGCTTCGGCCCCGGCTCTGGTTTTTCGACAACGGAGAGTTTGATCCTGGCTCAGAACGAACGTTGGCGGCGTGGATTAGGCATGCAAGTCGAACGAGAAAGCTCCCTTCGGGGAGTGAGTACAGTGGCGAACGGGTGAGTAACGGGTGGGAAACCTGCCCAGGTGTGGGGGATAACATCTCTAACGGGGTGCTAATACCGCATACTCCGAGGAGTCGCATGGCTCGTCGGTAAAGGGGGCCTCTGATTCAAGCTCTCGCATCTGGATGGTCCCGCCTCCCATTAGCTTGTTGGTGGGGTAACGGCCTACCAAGGCAACGATGGGTAGCCGGCCTGAGAGGGTGTCCGGCCACACTGGGACTGAGATACGGCCCAGACTCCTACGGGAGGCAGCAGTCGAGAAGCTTCGGCAATGGGCGAAAGCCTGACCGAGCGACGCCGCGTGAGGGATGAAGGCCCTACGGGTTGTAAACCTCTGTCAGGAGGGGATAAAGCGTATCGGCCAATACCCGATGCGTCTGAAGGTACCTCCAAAGGAAGCTCCGGCTAACTCCGTGCCAGCAGCCGCGGTAATACGGAGGGAGCAAACGTTGTTCGGATTTACTGGGTGTAAAGGGTGCGTAGGCGGCTACGTGTGTCAGAGGTGAAAGCTCACGGCTCAACCGTGGAATTGCCTTTGAAACTGCGTAGCTTGAGTCCGAGAGAGGATGGTGGAATTCCTGGTGTAACGGTGAAATGTGCAGATATCAGGAAGAACACCGGTGGCGAAGGCGGCCATCTGGCTCGGTACTGACGCTGAGGCACGAAAGCTAGGGTATCGAACGGGATTAGATACCCCGGTAGTCCTAGCCGTAAACGATGTCCACTAGGTGTCGGAGGTCCTACCCCTTCGGTGCCGGAGCTAACGCATTAAGTGGACCACCTGGGGAGTACGCTCGCAAGGGTGAAACTCAAAGGAATTGACGGGGGCCCGCACAAGCGGTGGAGCATGTGGTTTAATTCGATGCAACGCGAAGGACCTTACCTGGGCTTGACATGCAGGGGACAGGTGTAGAGATACACCCTTCTTCGGACTCCTGTACAGGTGCTGCATGGCTGTCGTCAGCTCGTGTCGTGAAATGTTGGGTTAAGTCCCGCAACGAGCGCAACCCTTGTCCTTAGTTGCCAGCACGTAATGGTGGGAACTCTAGGGAGACTGCCGGTGACAAACCGGAGGAAGGTGGGGACGACGTCAAGTCATCATGGCCCTTACGTCCAGGGCTACACACGTGCTACAATGGCACATACAGAGGGCAGCGAACCCGCGAGGGGGAGCCAATCCCAAAAAGTGTGCCTCAGTTCGGATCGCAGTCTGCAACTCGACTGCGTGAAGTCGGAATCGCTAGTAATCGCGGATCAGCATGCCGCGGTGAATCCGTTCCCGGGCCTTGTACACACCGCCCGTCAAGTCAACCGAATTGGTTGCACCCGAAGTCGTCAGGCCAACCGCAAGGAGGCAGGCGCCTAAGGTGTGGCTGGTGAGGGGGACTAAGTCGTAACAAGGTAGCCGTACCGGAAGGTGCGGCTGGATCACCTCCTTTCTAAGGAGACCAGGATCCAAGCGGCCTTGGCTCCGATGAAACATCAGGGCTCGAGCTTCGGCTCGAAACACGAGACGCTGGATCCAGGTAGGCGTCTCCTGGATGGGCTTACACGCTATTCGATCGTCACGGGGCCGGGCTATCGGCCGCGCGATCCAATTCGGGCCTATAGCTCAGTTGGTCAGAGCGCACGCCTGATAAGCGTGAGGTCGGTAGTTCAAATCTACCTAGGCCCACCATGGGTTCGGTTCCCGGCTCGCGCCGTGGAACCACGTTGGTCTCGGGGATATAGCTCAGTTGGGAGAGCGCCGGCTTTGCAAGCCGGAGGTCACCGGTTCGATCCCGGTTATCTCCACCAGCACGGAATTCGTCTGGCACCGCCAGCATCGCTCTTTGACAATCGCATATCGGGTGAGTAAGGCATGAAGCACCTTTTGGAGCTTGACTTGAATCAAGCTACTAAGGGCACTTGGCGGATGCCTTGGCGTCAGGCGGCGATGAAGGACGTGGTAAGCTGCGATAAGCTTCGGGGAGCTGCAAACAAGCTGTGATCCGGAGATGTCCGAATGGGGAAACCCACTGCAGGTAAACCTGTAGTATCCCTGACTGAATACATAGGTCAGGAGAGGCCAACGAGGGGAACTGAAACATCTAAGTACCCTCAGGAAAGGAAAGTAACGACGACCTCCTCAGTAGCGGCGAGCGAACGGGAGCCAGCCCAAACCGAGCACATGTCAAGGCCGCAGCCGTTGTGTGTTCGGGGTTGTGGGGCGTTGTCAGAGGGAATTGCGGATCCCTCGAGGAGTCAACAAATCAGCGTTTAGTCGAGGCCTCTGGAAAGAGGCACCACAGAGCGTGACAGTCGCGTAGACGAAAAGCGCTGGTCTCCTTGGACATCGTTCCCAAGTACCGCGGGACACGAGAAATCCTGTGGGAATCCGGGAGGACCATCTCCCAAGGCTAAGTACGTCCTGACGACCGATAGTGTACCAGTACCGTGAGGGAAAGGTGAAAAGTACCCCGGGAGGGGAGTGAAATAGTACCTGAAACCAAGTGCCTACAAGCGGTTGGAGGCCGTGGGGTTGCCCACGGCTGACAGCGTGCCTTTTGCATAATGAGCCGGCGAGTTGCTCGTCCCCAGCAAGGTTAAGCGTCAGAGACGCGTAGCCGCAGCGAAAGCGAGTCTGAACAGGGCGTTCAGTTGGGGGCGGCAGACCCGAAACCGAGTGATCTAGCCATGACCAGGTCGAAGCGCATGTAACAGTGCGTGGAAGTCCGAACCCGGGAACGTTGAAAAGTTCTGGGATGAGTTGTGGTTAGGGGTGAAAGGCCAATCAAACTCGGAAATAGCTGGTTCTCCCCGAAATAGCTTTAGGGCTAGCCTCGTGTAGGTTTGCTGGAGGTAGAGCACTGAATGGGTTAGGGGCCCCACAAGGTTTACCGACCCCAATCAAACTCCGAATGCCAGTAAATGTCGCACGGGAGTCAGGCACCGGGTGATAAGATCCGGTGCCGAGAGGGAAACAACCCAGACCGTCAGCTAAGGTCCCTAAATCCAGGCTAAGTGGTAAAGGATGTTGAGCTGCCCAGACAGCTAGGATGTTGGCTTAGAAGCAGCCATCATTTAAAGAAAGCGTAATAGCTCACTAGTTAAGTGGCTCAGCGCCGAAAATGATCGGGACTAAGCTTGGTACCGAAGCTACGGAATCCTTTGGGATTGGTAGGGGAGCATTCCGTCAGGGACGAAGGGTCATCGACGAGATGGCCTGGACCGATCGGAAGAGACCATGCCGGCATGAGTAGCGATAAGACAGGTGGGAAACCTGTCCACCGTAAGCCTAAGGTTTCCTGAGGAAGGCTAATCCGCTCAGGGTAAGTCGACCCCTAAGCCGAGGCCGAAAGGCGTAGGCGATGGGAATCCGGTCAAGATTCCGGAACCGTGTTGTCACCGTTCGAGTGATGGGGTGACGCAGGAGCGTAGATTCATCCACCTGATGGATGGTGGTTCAAGCGTGTAGGATGTCCTGGTTGGCAAATCCGCCGGGATAGATCCGAGACGCGATGACGAGGCCTTTGGCCGCAAAGTGAATCCAAGCACACTGCCGAGAAAAACCTCTAGCGAGGTGACGCGCGATCGTACCGTAAACCGACACAGGTAGGCGAGGAGAGTATCCTAAGGTGCTCGAGAGAACCGTAGCAAAGGAACTCGGCAAAATGGCCCCGTAACCTAGGGAGAAGGGGCGCCACTAGTAGTTGAGTCCCCACGCGGGACAAGGTGAACGTGGTCGCAGTGAAGAGGCCCGAGCGACTGTTTACCAAAAACACAGCACTATGCTAAGCCGTAAGGCGACGTATATGGTGTGACACCTGCCCGGTGCTGGGATGTTAAGAGGAGGGGTTAGCGCAAGCGAAGCTCTGAATCGAAGCACCAGTAAACGGCGGCCGTAACTATAACGGTCCTAAGGTAGCGAAATTCCTTGTCGGGTAAGTTCCGACCTGCACGAATGGTGTAACGACTTGGGCGCTGTCTCTGCTACGGACTCGGCGAAATTGTAGTAGCGGTGAAGATGCCGCTTACCCGCGACAGGACGGAAAGACCCCGTGCACCTTTACTGCAGCTTCATATTGGGTTCTGGTAATTCATGTGTAGGATAGGTGGGAGGCTTCGAAGCGGGCACGCTAGTGTTCGTGGAGCCGACCTTGAAATACCACCCTTGGGTTGCTGGGATTCTAACCCGATTCCGTGAATCCGGGTCGGGGACAGTGTGTGGCAGGCAGTTTGACTGGGGCGGTCGCCTCCTAAAGAGTAACGGAGGCGCTCAAAGGTCACCTCAGCGTGTATGGCAATCACGCGACGAGCGTAAGGGTATAAGGTGGCTTGACTGCGAGACATACAGGTCGAGCAGGTGCGAAAGCAGGACCTAGTGATCCGGCGGTTCCGAATGGAAGGGCCGTCGCTCAACGGATAAAAGGTACGCCGGGGATAACAGGCTGATCTCCCCCAAGAGTCCACATCGACGGGGAGGTTTGGCACCTCGATGTCGGCTCATCGCATCCTGGGGCTGGAGAAGGTCCCAAGGGTTTGGCTGTTCGCCAATTAAAGCGGTACGCGAGCTGGGTTCAGAACGTCGTGAGACAGTTCGGTCCCTAT